>JAEWCI010000084.1 GCA_023390705.1 Pseudomonadota bacterium | reverse complement strand
CAGCAGCACGCCGCCGCGCCGCGCCCCCAGCGTCAGCGCCGCCCCGGCGGTGCCGAGCAGGGAAAGGAAGCCGGCCGCCATCCCCAGCACCGCCATGGCCACCGGCCAGGCCGCCACCGGCAGGTTCAGCAGCGCCGCCGCCACCGGGGTGGCCAGCAGCAGCGGCAGTCCGGTGGTCAGCCAGTGCGCCAGTGCCTTGGCCGCCGCCACCGCCGCCGGCGAAAGCCCGGAAAGCAGGAGCTGGTCCAGGCTGCCATCCTCGGCATCGGCGCCGAACAGCCGGTCCAGTGGCAGCAGCGCCGCCAGCAGCGCGGCCGCCAGCAGCGCGCCGGGCGCCAGCCGCGCCAGGGCTTCCGGCGAGGGGCCGATGCCAAAGGGGAACAGGGCCGCCACCAGGACAAAGAACAGAACCGCCGCCAGGCTGTCGGCGGGATGACGCAGCGCGAGTCGCAGCTCCCGCGCCAGCAGCGCACGAACCCCCCTCATGGCGCGGTCGCCGGTGCCGGCGGTGCAGGCAAGCCCTTCACAACCGCAGTTCCCGCGCATCCGGCAGGGGCAGCGGCAGATGGGTTGCCGCCACCACCATGCCGCCCGCCTCCCGGTGCGATGCCAGCATCCGCCCGAGCAGCAGGACGGATGCCGCATCCACCCCCACCGTCGGCTCGTCCAGCAGCCAGAGCGGGGCCGTGCCCAGGGCCAGCCGCGCCAGGGCCAGCCGGCGCTTCTGGCCGGAGGACAGCACCCGCGCCGGCAATTCGGCCAGCGGCAGCAGGTTCAGCGCCTCCAGCGCCGCCGTCACATCCCCGCCCCAGAGCCGGGAGAAGAACAGCAGATTCTCCCGCGCCGTCAGGGCCGGCTTCAGCGCATCGCCATGCGCCACGTAACGCAGCCGGCCCGCATGGGCGGCGCGGTCGGCCAGCGCGTCCTCCCCCTGCCAGAGCAGCCTGCCCTCGGCCGGGGCCAGCAGCCCGGCCAGCAGCCGCAGCAGGCTGGACTTGCCCGCGCCATTGGCGCCGGTCAGCAGCAATGCCTCGCCCGGCGCCAGGGCGAAGGAGAGTCCGGCGAAGACCACCCTCTCGCCACGCCGGCAGGCCAGGTCCTGGGCTTCCAGCATTCTCAAATCGCTATCGCAGCCATAGCCGAGCCGCCCCGTGGACCCTGCGGCCAACAAGTGCTTAAAGCCGGGCCAGTGCGCGCCCGGGGCGGGCGCGGCGTGGGAGAGGGTTTTCGGACCATGCGGATGATTGGGCAGGACAGCCTGAAGAGCCGCCGCACCCTGGTGGTGGACGGCAAGACCTATCACTACTTCAGCCTGCCCGAGGCGGCCAAGGCCATTGCCCCCCCCGGCGTCGATATTTCCCGGCTGCCCTTCAGCCTGAAGGTGCTGCTGGAGAACGTGCTGCGCTACGAGGATGGCCGCAGCTACACGGTGGACGACGCCAAGGCCATCGCCGGCTGGCTGCCCTCCGGCCATTCCGAGAAGGAAGTGCCCTTCCGCCCCGCCCGCATCCTGATGCAGGATTTCACCGGCGTGCCGGCGGTGGTGGACCTCGCCGCCATGCGCGACGGCATCATCAAGCTGGGCGGCGACCCGCGCCGGGTGAACCCGCTGGTGCCGGTGGACCTGGTCATCGACCACTCCGTGATGGTGGATGTCTCCGGCACGCCGGACGCGCTGAAGCGGAACGTGGACATCGAGTTCGAGCGCAATGGCGAGCGCTACGAATTCCTCCGCTGGGGCCAGTCCGCCTTCAACAATTTCCGCGTCGTGCCGCCGGGCACCGGCATCTGCCACCAGGTGAACCTGGAATACCTGGCGCAGGTCGCCTGGACCTCCACCGATGCCGGCGACACCTATGTGTATCCCGATAGCTGCTACGGCACGGACAGCCACACCACCATGGTGAACGGCCTGGGCGTGCTGGGCTGGGGCGTCGGTGGCATCGAGGCCGAGGCGGCCATGCTCGGCCAGCCCATCGCCATGCTGATCCCCGATGTCATCGGCTTCCGCCTGCATGGCCGGCTGCGCGAAGGCGTGACGGCGACCGACCTGGTGCTGACCGTGACGCAGATGCTGCGCAAGAAGGGCGTGGTCGGCAAGTTCGTGGAATTCTTCGGCCCCGGCCTGGACGACCTGCCGCTGGCGGACCGCGCCACCATCGGCAACATGGCGCCGGAATACGGCGCGACCTGCGGCCTCTTCCCGGTGGACGAGACGACGCTCGGCTACCTGCGCCTGTCCGGCCGCGAGGAGCACCGCATCAACCTGGTGCGCGAATACTTCAAGGCCCAGGGCATGTGGCGCGACGCCTCCACCCCGGACCCGGTCTTCACCGACACGCTGGAACTCGACCTCTCCACCGTCGAGCCCTCCCTCGCCGGGCCGAAGCGGCCGCAGGACCGGGTGGCGCTGACCAACGTCGCCACTTCCTTCGGCAAGGACCTGGCCGCCGGCGTGATGGGCGTGCCGGGCGACGAGGCGAACAAGCGCGTGCCGGTGGAAGGCGCGAATTACGACCTCGGCCATGGTGACGTGGTGATCGCCGCCATCACCTCCTGCACCAACACCTCCAACCCCTATGTGCTGGTGGCCGCGGGGCTGGTGGCGCAGAAGGCCAATGCGCTGGGCCTGAAGCCGAAGCCCTGGGTGAAGACCTCCCTCGCCCCTGGCTCCCAGGTGGTGACGGACTATCTGGAGCAGTCCGGCCTGCAGAACCACCTGGACGCGCTGGGCTTCCAGACCGTGGGCTATGGCTGCACCACCTGCATCGGCAATTCCGGCCCGCTGCCCGACCCGAGCGTGGACGCCATCGAGAACAACAAGCTGGTCGCGGCCAGCGTGCTCTCCGGCAACCGCAACTTCGAAGGCCGCGTGCACGCCAATGTCCGCGCCAACTACCTGGCCAGCCCGCCGCTGGTGGTGGCCTATGCGCTGGCCGGCAGCGTGACGAAGGACCTGGCGAAGGAGCCGATCGGCAAGGGTGCCAACGGCCAGGACGTGTTCCTGAAGGACATCTGGCCGACCCAGAAGGAAGTGAACGACACCGTCCATGGCGTCGTCACCCGGCAGATGTTCATGGAACGCTACTCCGACGTGTTCAAGGGCCCGCAGCAGTGGCAGGCCATCCGCGTCGAGGCGGACAGCGACACCTATCGCTGGAACAGCGGCTCCACCTATGTGCAGAACCCGCCATACTTCGAGGGCATGACCGCCGAGGTGCAGCCGATCCAGCCGATCACCGGCGCGCGCATCCTGGCGCAGCTCGGCGACAGCATCACCACGGACCACATCTCGCCCGCCGGCAACATCCGCAAGACCAGCCCGGCCGGCGAATACCTGCTGGAGCACCAGGTCCGGCAGGCCGACTTCAACAGCTACGGCGCCCGCCGCGGCAACCACCAGGTCATGATGCGCGGCACCTTCGCCAATATCCGCATCAAGAACGAGATGGTGCCGGGCACCGAGGGCGGCGTCTCCAAGCACTACCCGTCCGGCGAGATCGCCCCGATCTACAACGTGGCGATGAAGTACAAGGCCGAGGGCGTGCCGCTGGTGGTGTTCGGCGGCAAGGAATACGGCACGGGTTCGTCGCGCGACTGGGCGGCGAAGGGCACCTTCCTGCTGGGCGTGAAGGCGGTGATCGCCGAGAGCTTCGAGCGCATCCACCGTTCCAACCTGGTGGGCATGGGCGTGCTGCCGCTGACCTTCATGAACGGCGAGACCCGCCAGAGCCTCGGCATCAAGGGCGATGAGGTGATTGACATCGTCGGGCTGGAGAACCTGAAGCCGCGCATGACGCTCGACCTCGTCATCACCCGCGCGGATGGCAGCAAGCACACGACGAAGGTGCTGTGCCGCGTGGATACCGCGGACGAGGTGGAGTACTACAAGAACGGCGGCATCCTGAACTACGTGCTGCGCGGCATGGCCAAGGCGGCTTAACTCAAGCCTCAGGCCAGTCAGTTGAACGGGGCGCGCTCCGCAAGGGCCGCGCCCCTTTCGTCTATCCCGGCGTGAAGATGGTGCGCACGAAGGCGCGGTACAGCATCACCTGCTTCGGCAGCAGCGATCGGTCACGCAGCGTCTTGGACAGGGTGATGCTGCCATCCACGATGGCGGTCGCCATATCGGCCAGGTCCCGCAGATCCACCTCGACACGTGGCGGGTAGCGGGCGGCGATGCGCTCCAGCCTGGCGCCGAAGCGCTCCCGCCAGGCCAGCAGCGCCGCGCGGTTCATTTCCCGGATGTCGTGGCTGAACAGTTGCTCCTGATAGCAGTAGGAAGCGACGAGGCAGCCGGGATGCGCCTCGGCCATCTGCTCCAGCATCTCGGCAAGGAATTTCAGGAAGACCAGGAAGCCGTGCAGCGGGTCGTCGTTCAACGCGTCGGCGCGGGCGAACAATTCGTCCAGCACGCGGCGGTCGGTCTCGATGTAGCGGGCGAGCAGCGCCTTCGCCAGATCGTTCTTGTCGCGGAAATGGTAGAAGAAGCCGCTCTTTGAAATGCCGGCCGCGGCGATCAGCTCGTCTATCGAGGTCGCGGCGAAACCCTTGCGGAGCACCGAGGCCTCCGCCTCGTCCAGCAGGCGCTCGCGCGCCGAAGCCTTCTTCGGGGCGACATCGTCGAGCATGGCGGGACTGTACCACAGGTGCAGCCCCGCCATGGCGATATTTCGGCGAGCCCCGATGCTCCCGGGCAAGTCATTAATATGGCAACAGGAACCATTCCGTCCTTGCTGGACCACGGGTCGGCTATCGGCGGCGGCCACCTTGCGCGAATGCTTGGCCCATCCTGGCGCCCCCTGGCGGCACGGAAAAAGACCGGGAGACGGACCGATGAGCATGGACCAATGGGGCAACCCCGTAGGCTGCACGGACCAGCAGGCCCTGCATGGGCTGGAAGCGGCGACGCTGAAGCTGCACGCCTACCAGGCCGACCCCATCGCCGATATCGAGGCGGTGATCGCCGCGCGGCCTGACTTCATCATGGCGCACGCCTTCCGCGCCGGCGTGCTGGCCACCGCGCTGGACGCCGCCTTCCTGCCGGAGATGCGCAACTCCCTGGCCGCCGCCGAAGCCCTGGCGCCCAGGGCGAATGCGCGGGAACGCGGCCATATCGCCGCCCTGCGGGCCTGGGCGGCGGGCGACATCGAAGCCGCGACGGAAGCCTGGGGCCGTGTCGCCATCGAGCACCCGCGCGACCTGCTGGCGGTGCAGCTTGCCCATATCGGCGATTTCGCCCTGGGTTGGAGCCAGATGATCCGCGACCGCGTCGCCCGCATCCTGCCGCACTGGCAGCGCGGCGAGGCAGGGCACGGCTTCCTGCTCGGCATGCATGCCTTCGGCCTGGAGGAATCCGGCGAATACGACAGGGCCGAGGCGGCGGGGCGCGAAGCGGTGGCGCAGAACCCGCAGGATGGCTGGGCGGTGCATGCCGTGGCGCATGTGCTGGAAATGACCGGCCGCAGCGCGGAAGGCACCGGCTTCCTGCGCGACAGCGCGCCACACTGGGCGCCGGGCAGCATGTTCGCCTACCACAATTGGTGGCACCTGGCGCTGTTCCACCTCGACCGTGGCGAGGTGGCGGCGGCGCTGCGCCTGTTCGACGAGCAGATCTCCGCGGGCGGCTTCGGCCAGGCGATGGAGCTGGTGGATGGCGCGGCCCTGCTCTGGCGCCTGCATGCGCTGGACCATGATGTCGGGGACCGCTGGGCGATGGTGGCCCCGGGCTGGCGCGACCGCGTGGCGGATACCGGCCTCGCCTTCAACGACCTGCACGCGATGATGGCGATGATCGGCATCGGCGACGAGGCCGGGCAGCGCGAGGTGCTGGACGCCGCCGCGCGCGCCGCCGAGGGCAGTGGGACCAATGCCATGATGGCGCGGGAGGTCGGGCTGCCGGCCTGCCGGGGCTTCGCCGCCTTCGCTCGCGGCGACTACGCGGCGGCGGTGGAATTGCTGCTGCCGCTGCGCGGCAAGGCCAACCGCTTCGGCGGCAGCCATGCCCAGCGCGATGTCTTCGCCTGGACGCTGATGGAAGCGGCGCTTCGTGGCGGCAACCGCCGCTTGGCGGAAGCCCTGGCGGCGGAACGGCTGGCGGCCAGGCCGGAAAGCCCGCTGAACCTGGCCTGGGCGCGGCGCGCCACGGCGCGGCCCGCGGGCCCCGCGGCCCGATGCCCGG
>JAEWCI010000080.1 GCA_023390705.1 Pseudomonadota bacterium | reverse complement strand
GTATCACCTTCCACCAGATAGGCCCGTTCGGTGCAGGCCGGGCTGACAGCCGGGCAGGCCGGGTTGGCCGATCCGTTGCGGATGAAATGCGCCCGCGGCTGCGCCGTTACCCGGCCCAGCGCCAGACTGGCAGCGGGTGAGAGGTCGTCGAAGCCGAAGCAATCCGCCGGTGCCGCCAGGGCCGGCCCGGCGGCCAGCGCCATGACGGCGGCCAGGAGCGATGCCCGCCTCACCGCTGGCGCCAGGGCAGGCCGCTCGCCTTCCAGCCGGCCAGGGTGCCGCGATGACCCTCGCCGTCCACCGGCCCCTCGAAACCGTCGGCGACGTTGAAAGCCTGCGGAAAGCCGGCGGCCTGGGCGGCCTGGCCGGCAGCCAGGCTGCGCGCGCCGGAGCGGCAGAGGAAGTAGATGCGGTGCTCGGCGGTCAGGCCGGCCTTGTGCAGATGCTCGGCGAAGGCGCCGTTGACCTGCATCGAAGGATAGAGCTGCCAGGGGATCAGCACCGTCTGCTTGCCGAGCACCGACAGGTCCGGCAGGCCGACGAAATTCCACTCGGCATCGGTCCGCACATCCACCAGCGCGGCCTTCGGATCGGATTGCAGGGCTTCCCAGGCCGCTTGCGGGGTGACGTCGGGCACGCCGGGCATGATCATCTCCTTCCGCCCCGACCGGGGCGCCATCCATGGTGCCCCAAGCATGGGGCGCCGGCCCGGCCTGGACAATCCGCCGGAGCGATGGCCGTGGCGGCGGCGGCCCGGTAGGCTGGCCCGAGTCGAAGGGGGAAGCACAGGCACATGGCCGGGCGGCGGCTGGAATACGGGCTGCTGGTCGTGCTCGCCACGCTCTGGGCCGCTTCCTACACCTTCGTCGCGCTGGCGGTGCACGAAATCCCGCCCCTGACGCTGATCACGGCGCGCACCGTCATCGCCGGCACGGCCCTGGCGATGCTGCTGCGGCTGCGCGGCCTGCGCCTGCCTCGGGACAGCGCCACATGGTGGCGCTGCGCGGTGCAGTCCGGGCTTTCCAGCGTCTCGCCCTTCCTGCTGATCGCCTGGGGCCAGCAGAGCGTGCCCTCGGCGCTGGCGGTGATCCTGTCCTCGACCTCGCCGATCTTCGCCTTCCTGTTCGGCCTGGCGATGGGCCAGGCGGAGGCGCGCAGTTGGCGCAAGGCGCTGGGCGTGGTGGTGGGGTTCGGCGGCGCCTGCCTGATCCTGGGCTGGGAGGCTGTGTCCGGCCCGGTGGAGGGGGTGCTGCCGCTGCTGGCGCTGCTCGCTTCCGGTGCCTGCTTCGGCGCGGGCGCCCATGTGGCGCGCAGCCTGCAGACCATGGACCCGATGATCCCGGCGGCGGCCTCTTTGCTGATCGGCTCGGTCCTGCTGCTGCCGCTTTGCCTGCTGACGGAGGAGCCCTGGAGGCTCTCGCCCGGCCCGGTGGCGGTGCTGGCGCTGCTGGGCCTGGCGCTGCTTTCCACCGCGCTGGCGGTGCTGATCTATTTCCGCCTGCTGCGCACCCTTGGCGTCGTCGGCACGACCGCCCAGGCCTATCTGCGGCTGCCGATCGGGACGGCGCTGGGTGTCTTCCTGCTGGGCGAGACCCTGCCCGCCACGGCATGGCCAGGTCTCGCCCTCGTGATGGGGGGCGTGGTGCTGATGACGCTGCCGCAGCGGCGTTACCGCTGAAATTCCTGCCAAGGCGGAATTAGGTCGCAGCCTTTTTTATTTTGTATGCCATGCCAATCCCTAGATTGCGCCGCTGCCTTGATCCCCTCGGAGCGGACGCATGAACTTCAACGACCCCGATTTTCGTAATCAATGGTACCTGGGCCCGGATGGGATCAACAGCACAGCAGTATACGATGATTACACCGGCCGCGGCGTGCGCATCGGCATCACCGATACCGGCCTCGACCTCAGCAACCCGGACCTCGCCGCGGTGGTGGATGTCGCCGCGGGCTGGAATGCCCTGAACCAGAGCACCACCATCACCAACCCCAGCGGCAACCAGCACGGCACCTGGGTGGCGGAGTTCCTGGCGGCGCAGGAGAACAATGGCTACGGCATGGTCGGCGTGGCCTTCGATGCCACCCTGGTACCCTTCACCATGGACCAGGTCGGCAGCCGCACCCCGGCGCAGGAGCTGACGCTGCTCCAGCGCCAATGGCAGGTGGACATCAGCCACAACAGTTGGAGCTACACCGGTACCCCCTTCTTCGACAATTTCCTGGGTGCCTTCGCGCAGCAGGGCGCGGCCATCGCCAATGCCGCCACAGTCGGGCGCGGCGGCCTGGGCACCGTCATCGTCCGCTCCGCCGGCAACATGGGCAATGCCGGGGAGGACATGAACACCCACAACTACCAGAACAACCGCTTCACCATGGCGGTCGCCGCCACCGACGGCTCGGGCAATGTGCGCTTCGATTCCAACCCGGGTGCCGGGCTCTGGGTCTCGGCGCCGGGCGAGGCGACCTCCTTCGCCGCCACCATGGTTTCCGGCACCGTGGCCCTGATGCTGGAGGCCAATCCCGGCCTGGGCTACCGCGACGCGCAGAAGATCATCGCCCTGTCGGCGCGCTACACCGATGGCGATGCGTCCTGGATCAGCAACGCCGCCACCGAGTTCAACGGCGGCGGCATGCGCAGCAGCCGCGAAACCGGTTTCGGCCTGGTGGAAGCACGCGCCGCAGTACGCTTGGCGGAAAGCTGGACCGGCACGCCGCAGACCGAGGCCAATATTCTGCGTCTCGGCGCGACCGGCGCGGGTTTCGCCGTGGCGGATGTCGGCAC
>JAEWCI010000072.1 GCA_023390705.1 Pseudomonadota bacterium | reverse complement strand
CAGCAGCACGGCGCGCAGCGGGTCGGCGCCCGGGTTGTGCGCCGTCATGGCGATGACGATGTCACGTGGCCCGACATCCCGCTGGTAATAGGCGCGGTTCCATTCGCTGCGGCTGGAGAGGAGGGAGCCTTCCAGCGTCAGCCCGGCATAGAGGCCGCGAGCCCGCGCGAAGGCGACGATGTCGGCGCCGACCGCCGAGGTGGTGGCGCCTTCCACCGAACCGCCGAAGGTCGCCACCGCCAGCGAGGCATCCGCGCCGAACTTGAATTGGCTGTCCAGCACGGCGTTCAGCGCCCGGTCGTTCATGATGAGCATCAGCACCTGCAGGTCCTGGATGCCCGCCTGCAGCCCGAAGCTGCCCGAGCCGAGCGAATAGAAGGCCGGCGAGGACCAGGAGCCGGCAGCATCCCTTGCCAGCAGCACGCAGCCGCCGCCCTCGGCGCCGAAGAAGAAGCCGCCGCGGAAGATGCGCGGGCAGACCAGGGCGCCACGGGCCCGGCGCAGCAGGGCGGTGGCGTTCAGCCTGTCATTGCCGCCGCCGAGGATTTCCTGGACGGAGAGCGTGGCGCGGTCCACCAGCGCCTGTTCCTCGCCTGCGGTGGGCGTGCCGGCACAGCCCGCCAGCGCGGCCAGGCACATGCCGATGAGCATCAGACGGCGCATGAATTGGCTCCCCTAACCCCCGGATTTGCCCCGAGGTTACTGCCGATGTCATGGCATGTCCAAGCCGCCCTGGATCACGCGCCCGCGGGCGGGGTCCAGGGCTCCTCGTTCACCGTCGCCACCCGCCAGTCCACGCCGTGCTTCTCCAGCCGGGTCAGGCCGAGATTGCGGATGGAGAAGACCAGCGCCTGATGCGGCGTGAGGCCGAGGGCATGCGCCAGGGCGGCGCGGATGGAGCCGCCATGGGCGATGATGACCACGTCGCCGCCCGCTTCGGCTTCGGCGATGCGTTCCAGGGCGGCGGCGACACGGGCCTGCACCCGGCGGAAGCTTTCGCCGCCCGGCGGCTCCTCCTCGGCGCCATGCGGCCAGAAGGGGTGCGGCGGGTGGCGGAGGCGTTCGACCAGCGCGTCATGCGCGACACCCTGCCATTCGCCCAGATGCTGCTCCGCCAGGGCGGGCTCGGTGGTCAGCGGCGCTTCCGGGTAGCCAGCGGCGAAGATGGCGGCGGCGGTGGCGCGGGTGCGGGAGAGATTGGTCACGTACCAGCGCGCCGGATTGGGCAGCCGCGCCGCCAGCCAGCGGTAGAGCGCCGCTTCCTGCCGCAGCGCGAGGTCGCAGAGCGAGACATCCATGTCGCCGTAGAAGATCGTCCGGGCCGATGGCTCGACCAGGGCATGGCGGATGAGGAAGAGGCGGGTGGGGTCGGGCACGGGTGGCCTCCGGCGGGATCGGCAGGTTTCGGCGGGTATTCCCGCAATGATTGCATTCGACCATCAGAAATATTGCTTTTATGGTGTGCCGAACTGGCATCGCATCCGCGTGGGAGGGAATTCCAATGCCGGCAGGTCTGCAATGTGAGCGGGGCCATTTCACGACCAATTGGGATGTCGAAGCCTGTCCGGTGCCCGGCTGCAAGAGCACGCGCTGGCGCCGGGCGGTTCGCGGCAGCGAGGATGAACCGGAAGCCGGCGGCGTGGATGGCACGGGCGGCTGGACCGTGCCGGACTCCAAGGCGGAGCGGCAATGCACGCTGCCATCCGGCTACATGGCGAAATACCGCAACTGGAAGGATGAGATCCAGGTGCGGAACCACCACCCCAAGGAGGCCGCCGAGATCTGCGGCGACATGCATTACGAGCAGCTTTCGGGGAAGAACAAGGGCCAGTTCACCATCCGCCTCAGCCAGGAACACCGCGTCGCCTTCACCCTCAACACCATGGCCAGGCAGGTCCTGGTCTTCCATATCGGTGGCCATTACCCCTGAGCCGGCCTACTCCCCCATGTTCACCAGCGCGCCACGCACCCGCGCGGCGTGGAATTGGCGCAGGAATTGCCAGGCCATGGCGGCCAGCCAGAAGGCGTCCAGCGCGAAGGCGGTGGCCAGATGCCCCCAGGCGATGCCGCCGCCGGCCAGCGCCTGACGCATGCCTTCGAAGACATGCGCCGCCGGCAGGGCCAGCGCCACCGGCTGCACCCAGCCGGGCAGGGCGCTGACCGGATAGAAGACGCAGGCGAAGGGCGTCAGGCCGTACACCACGCTCCAGGCCAGGGCCTCCGCCCCGGCGCCGTGGCGCAGGATAAGGGCCGTGACCCCCAGCCCCACCGCCCAGCCCATCGCCGCCAGCGCCGCCAGGAACAGCGGCAGCGCCGGGCCGACAGAGAGGATGCCGAAGCCGTAGAGCAGCCAGGCCAGCAGCATGGCCGGCGCCACCCCCACCGAGACGCGGATCATGCTCATCCCCACCAGCGCCGCCACGAACTCCCAGGGGCGCAGCGGCGCCACGGTGATATGGCCGAGGTTACGGCTCCAGATCTCCTCCATGAAGGAGAAGGTCATGCCCATCTGGCTGCGCAGCGTGACCTCCCACAGCAGCGCGCCGCCCAGCAGCAGCCCCGCCGTGACCGCCAGGGGCGAGCCGGTGGCGCCGCCCGCCAGCCCGGCCAGGTAGCTGGTGGTCATGCCCCAGACCACCATTTCCAGCACCGGCCAGTACATCAGCTCCACCACCCGCGGCCAGGAACGGCGGTAGAGCGCCAGGTGGCGGTACATCAGCCCCCAGATGCGGCGCAGCGAGGCGCGGGTCATGCCGGCGTCGCCTGGCGGCGGTTGCGGGCGATGTCGAGGAAGACCTCCACCAGGTCGTCGCGGCCATATCGCGCCAGCAATTCCTCCGGGCTGCCGCGGTCCACCACGCGGCCCTGCTTCAGCATCAGCACCTGGTCGCAGAGGCGCTCCACCTCCGCCATGTTGTGGCTGGCGAGCAGGATGGCGCAGCCGGTCTCCGCCCGGTAGCGCTCCAGCCAGGAGCGCACCCAGTCGCCGGTATCGGGGTCGAGGCTGGCGGTGGGCTCGTCCAGCAGCAGCAGTTCCGGCCTGTTGATCAGGGCCTTCGCCAGGGCCACCCGGGTTTTCTGCCCGGCGGAAAGCTCGCCGGCCGGTCGGTGCAGGAATTCCGCCAGTTGCAACTGCTCCGCCAATTCGGCGATGCGCCGGGCGGCCCGCGGCTCGTCGTAGAGATGGGCATAGACCTGCAAATTCTCCCATACCGAGATGCGCTGCGGCAGGGCGATGTAGGGCGAGGAGAAATTCATCCGCGCCAGGGCGGCGAAGCGGTCCTTCGCCATGTCATGGCCCAGCGCCTGCACGCTGCCGCTGGTGGGGACCAGCAGGCCGAGAATCATGGCGATGGTGGTGGTCTTGCCGGCGCCGTTGCCGCCGAGCAGCCCCCATGTCTCGCCGGCCGGCAGGGTGAAGGTGAGATCCTCCACCGCCGCCGGCCCTTCCGGCCGGTAACGCTTGGTCAGGTCCCGCACCACCAGGGCCGGGGGAGGGCTCATGCGCCGGGCCGCGATCCTTCGCCGCCACGGCGGCGCCATGGGCGGGAACCCGCGCGCGCCCCGCCCGGTTCCGGCCCGGCCATGGTCAGGCGGTGGCGGTGGCGGCGGGTTCCCAGGGCTGGCCCCAGCGGTCGCCGAACACCACTTCCTCCAGCCGGCCGCGGCCGACCGGGCCGAAATTGCCCATGGGCCAGCCGATCGGCAGGATGGCGTAGGAATGCACCCCGGGCGGCAGGCCGAGCGCCGCTTCCGCTTCCTTTTCGTAGAGCAGGTGGCGCGTGGTCAACGTGCTGCCCAGGCCGAGGGCGCGCGCCGCCAGCAGCATGTTCTGCACCGCCGGGTAGATCGAGGCCCCGGCCCAGCGCTTCGGCTCCCCCGCTTCCTCGAGGCAGCAGACGATCCAGACCGGCGCTTCGTGGAAATGCTCGGTCAGGTATTCCACGGCGGCGTGCTGGCGGCGGTATTTCTCCGCCGTGACGCCGGGCGGCGGCGCGCTGCTGGCGTAGCGGGGGCCGACGACCTCGTCGAAGGCCTTCTTGTACCAGCGCTGCACGCCCTGCTTGATGGCGGGGTCCTTCACCACCATGAAGCGCCAGCGCTGGGTGTTGCCGCCATTGGCGGCGCAGATGCCGGCCTGCAGGATCTTGCGGATCAACTCGTCCGGCACCGGGTCCGGCTTCAGCCGGCGCATGGCGCGGGTGGTGTGGATGATGTCGAGGACATCGGTGCTGTTGCCGGACATGGCGTTCCTCCAAGGTAGGGCGCTTTCAGGCGAAGTGTGTGCGGTTCGCCCCGGAAAGCGCGAGAAAAATCAAACAGCCGGGGCATTTTCACGCTGGATGGTCAGCGTGGAAATGTCCTGGTGTCAGCCGGTTGGCGGATGACGGTGCCGCCAATGGCGGGCGATGTCGATACGTCGCGCCAGCCAGACGCCTTCGCGCGACTGCACGTAATCCAGGAAGCGCGCCAGCGCCGCGGCGCGGCCGGGCCGCCCGGCCAGGCGGCAATGCAGGCCGACGGAGAGCATCCGCCCACCCTCGGCGTAGAGCATGTCGAAGCTGTCGCGCAGATAGGCGAGGAACTGGTCGCCGCTGTTGAAGCCCTGCGCGGTGGCGAAGCGCATGTCGTTGGCATCCAGCGTGTAGGGCACCATCAGGAAGGGGCCGTTCGGGCCCGGTACGTAGTAGGGCAGGTCGTCGGCGTAGCTGTCCGCGCCGTAGAGGAAGCCACCTTCCTCCTGCGCCAGGCGCAGCGTGTTCTCCGAACAGCGGCCCTGGTAGAAGCCGAGCGGCCTTTCGCCGGCGATTTCGGTGTGCAGCCGCACGGCTTCGGCGATGTGCCGCTGCTCCTCCTCCTCCGGCATGTCCTTGTATTCGATCCAGCGGAGGCCGTGGCTGGCGATCTCCCAGCCGGCTTCCTTCATGGCCGCCACCGCTTCCGGGTTGCGCGCCATGGCGCTGGCGATGGCGAAGACGGTGAGCGGGATGCCGCGCTGGGTGAACAGCCGCCACAACCGCCAGAAGCCGGCGCGGGAGCCGTATTCGTAGAGGCTCTCCATGTTCATGTTGCGCTGGCCGGGCCAGGGCTGGGCGCCGATGATCTCGGAGAGGAAGGCTTCGGAGGCGGCGTCGCCGTGCAGGATGCAGTTCTCGCCGCCTTCCTCGTAGTTGAGGACGAATTGCACGGCGATGCGCGCGCCGCCGGGCCAGTCCGCCGGTGGCGGGCTGCGGCCGTAGCCGGTCAGGTCGCGCGGATAGTCACCCTGCGGCATCGCGGCGCCGTCCCTCTCTCCCCGGCCATTGAGCCACGCCCCGGCCGGGTGCGGCAAGCCGGGTGCATACCGGCCAGCATGGATGCTGGCCGGTCTGGCCATTTGCATGGCGCGCAGCCGCCACACCAACCCCGCGCGCATGATACCGGCCGGCAAGAGTCAAAACGGATGCCGGCCGGTATCAAGGCAGGCCGAAGAGCCTCGCCACTTCGGGGAAGTCCCGGGCCTGGGAGTGGCGCGGGCAGGGCAGGGTGCCGTCCGCCGCGCGCACCAACTGGCAGGTCCGCAAGCCGCTGGCGGCGGCGGCGTCCAGCTCCTCCGCCACGTCGGAGAGAAACAGGATGTCGCCGGGCGGCAAGTGCATTGCCTTGGCGATGGCGGCGTAGCTCGCCGCCTCCCGCTTGGCCCCGATGCGGGTGTCGAAATACGCGCTGAACAGCGGCGTCAGGTCGCCGGCCTCGCTATGGCCGAAGAGCAGCTTCTGCGCCTCGACCGAGCCGGAGGAATAGACGGCCAGCCGCAGCCCGCCCGCCGCCCAGGCGCGCAGGCAGGCGGCGACATCGGGCCAGAGATGCCCCTTCAGGCTGCCGTCCAGATAGCCCTGGCGCCAGATCAGCCCCTGCAGCGCCTTCAGCGGCGTCACCTTGGCATCCGCCGCCATCCAGCCGCGCAGGGCCGTCGCCTCCGCCTGGCCGGGCGCGAGATTCCGCACTTCGGCCAGCAGCGGCGCCACCTCGGGCGCTTCGCCTCGCGCCGCCAGGAAGTGCTCCAGCGCCGTCTCCGCGAAGGGGAACAGCGTCTCCTTCACGAAGGCGATGGCCGTCGTGGTCCCCTCGATATCGGTCAGGACCGCGCGAATCCCGGCTGCCTTGGATGCCGCCATGGTCAAGGCTGCCCGAATGCCGTACGGGTGCCGTCCGGCGCCCCGGGGCGGGCGGGGGGGGGGGGGGGG
>JAEWCI010000631.1 GCA_023390705.1 Pseudomonadota bacterium | reverse complement strand
CCCGCGGCCACGGCGCGGCGCGCCGGCACGGGCTGGTGGGACCGCGTGTATTGGCCGCTCGCCGGCTGGATAGAAAGGCAGGGCGCCGGGCCGAATGACGGGCTCGTCTCGGTCCGCTCCGCCACGCTGCCCGGCGTGCCGCAGACAGTGCTGCACGGCGGCCACCGGGCGCTGGTGGCGCGTGGCCCCGGCCGGGACCCGGTCGGCCTGCTGCGGGAGCTGCTGTGGCGGGCCCTGGCGCGGGAAGCCGGGCTGGCAAGCAGAGGAACCCCGAGGAGACGCCATGACGCAGGACCCCACCGCAACCATCGCCGCGCATCTCAGCACCTGCCGCTTCGCTGACCTGCCGGCAAGCGC
The DNA here is from genome assembly GCA_023390705.1 of Pseudomonadota bacterium. Taxonomy (GTDB): domain Bacteria; phylum Pseudomonadota; class Alphaproteobacteria; order Acetobacterales; family Acetobacteraceae; genus JAEWCI01. The sequence goes on along the minus strand of JAEWCI010000631.1, from coordinate 3,175 downwards.
CCGGCGCGCCACAAGGCGCGACGTGCTGGATACGCTCGGCGCCGCGCTGGGCGGCTCGGCCGCGCCAGGCATTCCGGAAATGCTCGGGCTGGCGCGGGAATGGGGCGGCAGGCCGGAAGCCACCGCGCTGCTCACCGGGCTGCGCCTGCCGGCGCCGCAGGCGGCCATGCTGAACGCCGCCATGGCTCATGCCCTGGATTTCGACGATACGCTGGACGATGCCGGTTCCATCCACCCCGGCGCCTCGGTGCTGGCGGCCGGGCTGGCGGTGGCGGAGCGGCGGGGCGGCGTCCCGGGCGAGGAATTCCTGCTGGCGGTGACGCTAGGCCTCGACCTCTCCTGCCGCATCGCCAGCGCGGCAACCCTCGACCGCGGCTGGCACCGCACCGCGCTGATGGGCATCTTCGGCGCCACCGCCACCGCCGGCCGGCTGCTGGGCCTGGATGCCGGGCGGATGCAGCATGCGCTCGGCATCGCCTACAGCCAGGCGGCAGGGAATCGCCAGGCCATCCTCGATGCCGCGCTGACCAAGCGGCTGCAGGCCGGGCAGGCCGCTTCCTCGGCGGTGCTGGCGGCGCTGCTGGCGGAGCGCGGTTTCACCGGCGCGCAGGAAGTCTTCGCCGGTGGCCATGGCTTCTACCCCATGTACCAGCCCGAAGGCACCGATCTGGCGCGCCTCACCGCTGGCCTTGGCGTGACCTGGCAGCATGAGAGGCTGAGCTTCAAGCCCTATCCCTGCGGCCGGCCGCTGCATGCGGCGCTGGATGCCGCGCTGGCCCTGCGCAACCGGCTGGGGCTGGATGCCGCCGGGGCCGCGGCGGCACAGGTCACCATCACCACCGGTCCGGCCGGCTATGGCGACCAGTTCACGCCGGAATCACCCTGGCGCCGTCCGCGCCAGGTGGTGCAGGCGCAGTTCAGCCTGCCCTTCCTGGTCGCGGCCGCGCTGGTGCATGGCCGGGTCGGGATTGGTGAGGTGGCCGGGGTGGAGGATGCCACGGTGCTCGCCCTCGCGGCGCGGATCGGCGGCGCGATTGATCCGGCAGCACCGAAGGGTTGGGCCCGCATCGCCCTCCGCCGCGCCGACGGGACGGAGGCGGCGCAGGAAACCGAGGCACCGCTCGGCTCGCCGGACCGGCCGCTGACGGATGCCCAGCTCGCGGCGAAATTCCGCGACTGCGCCGCCCATGCCGCCCGGCCCATCGCGGCCGAGGCGATGGACCGGGCCATCGCTGCTGTCGGCGCGCTGGAGCAGTTGCCGGATGTCGCTTCCCTGCCCCGGCTGTTCGGTTAGAGCGGATCGCGGACGGGCGTGAACCCGCTCGGCAAGCAATGATCTACGGCGGATCGGCGTTCGGTTCCGAACGCGATCCGTTGCTGGGGCTCAGCCTTCCTCGATGCCGTCCACCCGGTCCGGGTAGAAGGCCAGGTAGCCGGTAATCGCCGCCATGGCCGGGAAGGGCTGTTCATAGCTCCAGGCGGCGTTCACCGCCTCCCGCCCCGGCAGGGCAATGGTGTAGTAGCTGGCATCGCCCTTGTAGGGGCAGTGGGTGCTGCGCTCGGTCCGCCGCAGCAGCGCCATCCCGGCATCCTCGCGCGGGATATACTGCACCGGCGCATAATTGGCCTCGCGCAGCGTCAGGGCGCGGCGGGTGTCGGCGATGACCCTGCCGCCCAGCGTCACGCGCACCCGGCGCGGATTCGGCTCGATGCTGATGGGGTGGTCCGGGCCGGGCAGCTTCATGCCTTCCTCCCCTTGCCGCTACCGCTTGAGGAAATGGGTGCTGAGCATCTCCAGCACCACCACGCCGTCAGCAACACGCGTTCCGGTGTAGCGGAACCTGGCGATGCCCATCTGCGGGCGGGAACGTGAAGGCGTCAGTTCCTCCACGCGGGCGGTCATGCGGATGGCATCGCCCGGCCGCACCGGGGCGGGCCAGCGCAGGTCCACCCCGCCGCCACCCATGGAGACCTCGCGGAACATGCCGCTGCGGATCATGTGGCCGAAGGCGGCCGAGAGGGTGTGCAACCCGCTGGCGATCAGCCCGCCGAAGGGGCCCTGGCGCGCCGCTTCCTCATCCACATGGAAGGGCTGCGGGTCGAAGCGCCGGGCGAAATCCAGCACTTCCTCCAAGGGCATCTCGAAACTGCCGAAATCGAATTCCTGGCCGACCGAAAGCTCGTCGAAGGAGCGGAGCGGGATGGGGGGCTGCATGGGGGCGAAGCATAGCCCTGCCCTGCCCCGCGTCCATCCGCCGGCGGCCAGAGCGCCCGTCGGCATGGTCAGCCTGGTCCGGCATCGCCCCCATGCGTCAGCAATCCGGCGGGGCCGGCCGGTCGTCCGGGCCGATCAGTTCGAAACGGAAGGGCTCCGTGGCGTCCGGGTCCATCGTTACCAGCACGGCACGGGTATCCGCGGCGCCGGGGACCATCAGCCGGGTGAGGTTGGGCGCCTCGGGCATCGGCCGGTCAGGCAGGTAGAAATGGTAGTCCCCATGCAGCAGCAGCACCGGCCGGCCGAAGCGTTGCGCGCCCAGGAGGAGGGCGCGGCGGGTGGCGCGATACCCCTCGCTTTCCGGCGCGCGGCAGCGTTCGGCGTGGAACAGGTCGGCCTGCAGCGCGACGATGACGGCCCGATGGCCGGACCGCATCGCCAGGGCAAAATTCTCCATCAGCCAGTCCACATTGGCGCGGTCGCGTTCGGCGAATTCCGCCGCCGCGCCGGGCGGGCTGTCGCCGAAGCGGCCCTGCGGGTGGTTGTTGTCGGAACCCGGCACATGCACCGTCAGGAACAGCGCGTTGCCGGCCACCCAGCGGGCATTCTCCACATAGCGGGCGAAGGCCGGAAAGGCGTCCGGCTGGCGCTGCAGCGGCATCGGCGCCCGGCCCAGGCTGCGCGGCAGGGCGAAGAAACGCTCCCGCAGGCGTTGCAGCCGTTCCCGCGGGTCGTAGGCGCCGCTGCGGCGCTGCCAGCAATCGGCCCATTCGTTGTCGCCGGGGGTATAGACCAGCGGGCCTTCGATCAGGCCGAACCAGGCAGCGGTGCGGTCCAGGATGATCGGGTCCGAGCATTGCTCGAAGGCACCCTTGGTGTCGCCCAGGAAGATGGAGAAGGCCGGGCGGGCGGCGTTGATATCGCGGACCAGCGCCGCGACCCGCGCCACCTCTCCCCGGC
>JAEWCI010000599.1 GCA_023390705.1 Pseudomonadota bacterium | reverse complement strand
CCGTGGTCCAGCACCATCCGTACCGCTCGTTGCCGCACCTCAGGCGAAAACCGGTTCGACGTCTTCTTCGTCATGGCTCCAACCTCTCAAGGTTTGAAGCCTCCGGCAAACCCGGGGCGGTTCAGCGATCTTCTTCACCGGCCGGCCTCGCCAGGCAACCAGGTGCCCATCTGCCGCCTCAATCCAGGGCCGCAGCCATGCCGGCAGCGGTAGGACCGGGCGGCGCTTCTTCGTCTGCACCCTGCCCGGCGGGTTCAGGTTGATGGTGCCGCGGTCCAGGTCGCACTGAAATCGGGTCAACTGTAGGACCGCCTCAGGCCGCCCCGCGGTGCCGATCATCAGCGCCAGGAAGGCGCGCACATGGTCGGGCATGTCGGCGGACCACAGGCGCGCCAGCTCGGCCACCGACAGCACCCGCTCCCGGCCTGGTCCCTCTGCCACCTTCAGGAACGGCACCGGCCGCGCCAGCTCGCCGTTGTTCCACGCCCAATTGACCGCGGCCTTCGCGGCACCGATGGCCCGCTTGATGGTGCTGGCGCCATAGCCGGCTGCCTGCATGGCGCGCACCGCCTCGTGCTGGGCATCAAGCGTCAGCTCCCCAACAGTGATGCCCTCCGGGAGGTGCCGCAGCATCATGGTAAGGCTGATCCGCTGGGCGCCGGCACCGACAAGGTGCTGGCCGTGGCGTTCCTGGTAGCGGACGAAGACGCGGGCAAGCGTGAGGTCGTGCGGCTCGGCTCGGTCGGTCGGGACGTTCCGGGTGATCCACTCGGCAAGCGCCTGCTCGGCGGCTGCAAGATCGTCAGTGCCGAGCGATGCTCGGCGCGTCTGTCGGGTCGTGGGGTCGAACCAGGTGCGGCACCACATGGCGCTGCCCGGCCGCTTGCTGAGCCAGTAGCCGGCGAGCTGGCCGGGGTGCCGGGGGCGTCTCGACAAGGCGCAACCTCGTTCGCTGTCAGATATTCGGCCAAGTGCCGGTCGGTATATCGGGGCCGGCCGCCAATCATGACGTAGCCGATGCGATTCCGGCGACGCTCCCGCCGCAGGGTATCCACAGACACTCCCAGCGCCTCGGCGGCCTGGTTCTCCGTCCATAGCGTCGGAAGCGTCAGCGGCTCAGGCATTCGGCGCGGCCTGCTGCTGCGCTGGGCGTGGCGAGTATCCCTCGGTCTCCCGCACCTCGTTGATGTCGAGGATCTGGTTCCGCACCGCGATTTCCCAGGCCGCCCAGCGCGCCTGGAAGTCGCCGCGCATCAGGCCGGCCAGGTCGATTTCCAACTGCATCGCCGGGTCGGTGAAGACGCTGCGGCTGAACTCCGCCTCGATCTTCTTCGCCCAGGGAGACAAGCTGAACTGCGCGAACCACAGCGCCGCCTGCTGCGAGTTGGTGAAGGTGTTGTGCGTGTAGTCCTGCACGATGGGCGGCGGCACCTGGTAGAGCCGGCACAGCTCCTCCACGGTGAACCGGCGCGAGGCCAGTACCTCGGCGTCCTCCGGGCTGACAGACAGGGCGCGCCATGTCGCCCTATTGTCGAGGATCAGCACCTTCCTGGCGTTGCTGGTGCCGGTGAAATTCTGGCTGAACTGCTCGCGCAGCCGCATGAACTGCTGATCCGTCAGGCTGCCTTCCAGCTCCACCGCGCCGCTCGGCGTGGCCTGGTTCCGCCACATGCTGCCGGACCAGTCCTGCAGGGCCAGGGCATTGCCCAGCACCTCCGGCGCGCGGCTGATCCGGCTGCGGCCGGTCAGGCCATCGTCGGAGCGGTCCTTGAGGTGGAACACCTCGCCGTCCAGCAACCGCCGCGGCCGGCCCGTGCCGCCCCATGGCGCCACATACTGCACCACGTCATAGGCCAGCCGGCCGGAGGGCAGGAGGGAGATGGACACGCTGCCCCAAGGGATCGGCACCAAGGCATTCACGCGGCCGGCGCCGTCGTATTCGATGGCGCAGACCGCGTTGCCATGGGCGAGCACCTGGCCCATCAGCCATTCCATCCAATCCGGCCAGGTCAGCCCGTGGCAGGGGCGCCGCAGCAGCCGGGCAGCGGGGTGGTCAGTTGCTTCGGTCCGACCACCCGTCCTGCTGCGGTAGACATAGGCCGGCAGGCTGGCCATGGCGGAGGCCACGGCGCCAATGCAGGCCGTCACCGTCGAGAGGTTCTCGGCCAGCGCCGCGTTAACATACTGCCCGGATGCGGTCGGCCGGATCCCGAAGGCCGCGGCGTAGCTGTCCGAGGTGGCGGAGCGGGTCTCGGCCGGGGTCTCAGTTGAACTGAGGGCGCGGCGGAAGCGGGAGAGGATGCCCATCACAGCGTCTCCACCAGCAGCCGGCGCATCTTCGCCTCGGCCTCGGGCGACATGCGCGCCCGGGCCGTGACGCTGGTGGCGGCGTAGGCCGGATGCGCCTGCACCACGCTCACCTCCACCAGCTCCACCGCGCGCAGCTCGCGGCGGTTACGGGCCGGCCACGCATCGTCCTTCACCCGGAAGCCGAAAGACATGCCGCCCAGATCCCGGCGCTCGGCCATGGCCAGGATGTCGTTGCCTAGGGTGGTGGGCGGCACGTCCAGCTCGAAGCGCAGCCCGCGCGCATCCTCCGTCAGGCGCAGCGTGCCACTGCTGGTGCGAGCCAGCAGCCGGGACGGGTCGTGGTCCACCAGCGCCAGGATGTCGGCGCCGGCCGCCAGGGACGCGCGGAAGGCCCCTGGCATGATGGTCTCGGAGAACTCTCCGATGGTGGCGGGCGTGCCGAACACCGCGGCGTAGCCCTCCAGCTTCCGGCCGGAGGCGGCGCGCAGCTCGGCAGCCGCGCGCACCTCCAGGCCGTTCGGGAAGCGGCCCGGGGACATCAGGCAGTGATGTCCGTCATGGCAGCGAAGGACTCGACGTGCCGCACCGCGATGTCGGCGGTCAGCATCCCGCGGATCTGGACGTTGCCCTTCTTGTAGGCGGTCGTCTCGAACGGGTTGACCAGGATGTCCAGCTCGCTCCAGTAGGCAAGGATCAGGTCGGACCAGTTGCCGTAGATCAGTGCCGACAGGCCGGTGCCGGTGCCCTTCGTCAGGTTGGACGGCACCACGTTGCTGAAGGCCCGCGGCACGCCCTGGAACACCTTGTCCAGGCCGAAGGGCTCGGCATCGGCGTTCTTCAGCTTCGCCGCCATGCGCTTCACCTTCATGTTCGACACAAAGGCCATGGCGCCGGTGTCGGCGTTCGCGTCCTCCACCTGGCCCATCAGGTCGATGATGTCGTCCATGTCGAAGGCGGCGCCGTTCGTGCCCAGCGCGACGCTGCCGATGCCGGAGGTGTTCAGGATGCCGGTCGGCTCGGCGCCGGTGCCGCTGCCGTTGATGGCCGCGGTGTCCATCGCCTCGGCCAGCACCGCGGCGAAGTCGGCGCGGACCAGGGATTCGATGTCTGGGCTGGCCTGCATCAGCATGTTGCGGGACAGCTCGGTCAGGCACCCGACATGCTTCGGCGTCAGGCTGGTGGAGCCGAAGGTCATGTCGGTCGCGGTCAGCGTGGTGTTCTCGGCTACCCACCCGGCGGTGTTCGCGCCGGTTTGCTTGGGGATCTCCACATTGCCGACCAGGCCGGACAGCACCCGCGCGCCCAGGCCGCGGATGACCAGCGCCTTGCGCAGCAGGTCAATGTACTGGTCGCCACGGTGGTCGGTTCCGACCAGGTAGCCGCCGGCCGTGTTGGTGCCGACCGTCTGCACCCGCTGCTCCACCGGCTGCATGAACACCGCCATGGGCACCGCGATACCCTGGAAGGGGCGGCCGGCGCGGCGGGCGATTTCCTGCGACAGCTCGCGCTCCCGGCCGGCATCCACATTCAGGCCCGGCACCTGCGCGGCGATAGCACGCACCAGGCTGAAGCTGCGCAGCTCGCGGTCCAGGTTGCCGTCGCCGGTGCCGGTGATGGGCTGGCCCTGCATCCGACGCTCCAGGTCGTCCACCACGGCCTGGCGGTCGATCTGCGCCTGCAGCGCGTCGGCCTCGGCCTTCAGCGTGTCGAACCGCGCGCGCTGCTCATCGGACAGGTCGGCGCCGTTCGCGGTCAGGCCGCGCATTTCGGCCACGATACCGGCGCGCTTCTCAAGTAGCTGTCGAGTGTTCAAGGGAAGGCTCCATCTTGTGGGGAGCCGTCGCGAGCGGCATGTCAGCGTGTTCGCCCCCAAGGGCGCGGTAAGCATTTACGGCCGCCTCAAGCAGGGCGGCGCGGGTCTTGTGCCCATGCACGACGATGCGCCGGGAGCGGCTCGCCTGCGGGAGCCGGATACCAAACTCTCCGTCGGCATAGCGAACCAGCAGCAGGCCGGAGATGAGAAGGGCGCCGTATTCGATGGTGACGTAGCCGATCCCTACGTGCCCGTTTTCCAGCGGCAGGGGTGTGCGCAGCACCTGCGCGCCGGAAACGATGAAGGCGGGGGAGGCGCCTGACATGATCAGTCGTCCGCGGAGACTTCGCGCAGATCGTTGGCGATCTCCGCAAACGCCTTGCCGCCGAGGGTGCAGACCACCTTCATCGCGCCTTGCGCGTCGAGCTGGTCGGCCCTGGCTTTGTCGTGCTCCGAGATGAAGCGCGACCGCTTCACCTCGCCGCCCTCGCGCCAGTAAATCGAGGCTTCTTCCCGGCCGCGCACCACCTCGATGCGCTCCACCAGGTCCGCGTGCTCCGGGTTCTGAAGCAGGAAGCGCAGTGCCTCCCCGAACATGGGCTGCCGAGTGAAGGGGCAGGGCACGTAACCTTTGCGGTCTTCATCAACCCAACCTGAGGTTTCCGATCCCTCGGTTTCGATGTGCCAGTAATGCCAGACGGTCTCGATTGCCTCGGCGCGAGAGCCGTTGGCCATCGCTCCCAGCAGCATGAAGCCCACCGTGAACGGGGTCGCGTCAGCGCCGCCTCCCGGCCCCTGACGATGCGCCTTGAGGCCCTTGCTCTGATACCGCTCATCCATCTGCAGCACGCGCTGAAGCTGGAAGGCATCCTGTGGGGACATACCCAGAGCCCATGAGGCGTACCGGGCGTAGAAGTCGCGGAGCTTCATAGAGCCCTCCGAGCCGATTAATGGTGCAGATATTGCACCTTTATTCGTGCAATGCAAGCCCGGATTGATGCGACACAGCACAAAAGCCTCAACCTCAGGTGTTGCTTTCGGCTTCGCGATCGCGTGAAATTAGATCGGCCCGGCCGGCTGGTGCGAACAGCCGACGCGGGCCTGTCCACAGACCGGAAGGATCCCGGACCATGGCTGAAGCCGAACGTATCACACCCCGCCGCGCGCCGCTCGATAGTGCTGCCCGCTCTCTGCTGACCCTGCCGCCAGGTCAGGTTGCCTCGCGCTGCCGCCGATGCTTCTTCGCCACCAGTTGCGACAAGGCCCGCTGGCTTGGCCGGGTGCGATGCGCGCTGCTGCGCCTGCCTCGGAGGGCAGTCTGATGTTCCGGCGCGGCCTCAAGCCTCCACCTCCGATCCCCTGCCAGCCATGCCCGCTGGTTCATGGGTGCGACCGCGCGGCCGCTGCCACCGGCGCGCCGCGCTGCCCGGTGCTTGGTGTGCGCGGGCCAGGGAGCGGCCTTTCCAAGCCGATCCCGGCGCAGCGCCGTGGCGCTTCCCTGGCGGGGGGCGCGGCATGAGCGCCCGCGTCGTCTCGCTTCCGCGCCGGCTTCGCTTCATCCGGCTCGGCGGCAATGGGCCGGCCGGCGCCGCGCAGCAGCCGCAGCATGAA
>JAEWCI010000277.1 GCA_023390705.1 Pseudomonadota bacterium | reverse complement strand
CGGGTGCATGCCAACCATCGCCGCAAGGGCGCGGCCGCCGAGCCTTACGTGAATCACGTCCTGGAAGTGGCCGAGATTCTGGCCGCCCACGGGGCACCACAGGAAGCCATCATCGCGGCCCTCCTCCACGACGTGGTGGAGGACAGCAGCGACGACCCGCAGCCCACTACCCTGGCCGACATCGCCGCCCATTTCGGGGAGGTGGTGGCCGGCATCGTGGCCGAGGTCTCGGACGACAAGTCGCTGCCCAAGGAAACCCGCAAGGCGCTGCAGGTGCGCCACGCCGCGAAGAAATCCGCCGCGGCGCGGCAGCTCAAGCTGGCCGACAAGATCTCCAACCTGCGTGCCATCACCGCCAGCCCGCCGGCGAATTGGGACCATGGCCGGCGGCTGGAATATGTCGGCTGGTGCGGCCGGGTGGGGGTGGGGCTGAAAGGGCTGAACCCGGCGCTCGACGCGCTGTTCGAGGCCACCTACCGCGACGCCGTGCGGCAATTGGCGGAACTGGAGTAGCTGGCCCGGCGCTTGCTGCGCCCGCCTTGCCCCGTGGGAGCCCGCCGATGATCGCCGACCCTGTCCGCCTTTCCCCCGCCACCGGCAGCACGGCGGCGCCCGCGGATGGCGGCCCGCCGCTGGATGCGGAGGCGGCCGCCCCGATCCCCGGCCAGACCAGCTTCGACGAAGTGCTGCGCGCCCTGAACCCCCTGCATCATCTGCCGGTGGTCGGCACGCTTTACCGGGCCATCACCGGAGAGCAGATCCAGCCCGCCTTCCGCGTGCTGGGCGGGGCGCTGTTCGGCGGCTTCGCCGGCATGCTGACCAGCGCCGCCCTGGCCGCGGCTGAGGAATTCCGCCCGGCGGAGCGCCTGGCCATGGCCTGGCGGGGCGAACCCGACCCCTTCCTGGACAATGGCACGCCCTCCCCCGCCATGCTGGCCCGGGCGCGCGACAGCTACGCCGGCATCGCCTATACCAACGACCATGGCTGATTCCGTTGTTGCCCGCGTCACCCCTGACGGCATCCTGCGCCTCGGCCGGGATGCCTGGCGCTGCGTGCTCGGCAAGGGCGGCGTGCGGCAGGACAAGCAGGAAGGCGACGGCGCCACGCCTGTCGGCCTGCTGCCGCTGCGCCGCGTGCTGTACCGCGCCGACCGCCTGGCCCCGCCCGCCTGCGTCGTGCCGCGGGAACCGCTGGCGCCCGATGACGGCTGGTGCGACGACCCGCACCACCCGGACTACAACCGCCATATCCGCCTGCCCCATCCCGCCCGGCATGAGCATCTGTGGCGGGAGGACGCGGTCTACGACATCATCGGCGTGCTGGGCTGGAACGACGCCCCTGTGCAGCGCGGCCGCGGCAGCGCCATCTTCCTGCACCTGGCGCGGCCGGACGGGGCACCGACCGAAGGCTGCATCGCCCTGGCGGAACGCGACCTGCGTGCCGTGCTGGCCCGGGGGCTGGCGGCAATCGAGGGCCTGCCGGGCTAGCCGCCCGAGCGGCGCAGGGCCGCAGCGCCCGGAGCCGTGAAGCGGCCGGCAGGGTGCAAGGCGCCCGGTCTGCGCAGGGCCGAAGTGCCCAAGGCCGTGGAGCGGGCCGGCAGGGTGCAAGCCGCGCCGCGTTGCCTGCGGCCGCTGCCCGTTCTAGCGTTGCCTTCAAGCGGGAAAGCCCGCGGGGAGGAACGACACATGATCCTCGTCATCGGTGGCGCCGGCTTCATCGGCCGGCGGCTGATTCCGTTGCTGGTGGCCCGTGGCGAAGATGTCACCTGCATGGACATCAATCCCGGCGCGGCGGATTTCCACCGCTTCGGCGACAAGGTGCGGATGCGCCGAGGCGACGTGACGCAGTTCGACGAGGTGATGGCCGCGGTGCTGGAAACGAAGCCGGAGCGGCTGATCAACCTTTCCTACCATATCGGCAGCGATCTGCCGCCGCATGTCGCAACCAAGCTGAACGTCATCGGCATGGACAATTGCTTCGAAGCCGCGCGTCTCGGCGGGGTGGCGCACACCCTCTACGCCAGTTCCCTGGCCGTCAGCGGCCAGCAGAAGCATTTCGGGGAGCGGGCGACCACCGAGGAGGACTACCGCTACGGCGACAACCAGTACGCCATGAACAAGATCTTCAACGAATGGCAGGCGCGCGACTATGCCGAGAAATACGGCATGGTCATCACCGGCATCCGCCCGGCCAATGTCACCGGGCCGGACAAGGTGGCGGGCTCGGTGGACCATGTGCGCTGCATCACCCTGCCCGCGCGCGGCCAGCCGGTGCGCTTCCCCTATCGCGACGCCATGCGCATCCCGATCCATGTGGACGACATCGCCGAGATCTTCGCCCGCGTCGCGCTGGCGGAGAAGCCGAAACACGCCATCTACAATTCCGGTGGCACCAGCATCAGCCTGGGCGCGCTGGCCGAGATGGTGCGCGAATTCCTGCCCGATACGCGGATCGAGTTCGAGAAGGAAGAAGGCGGCCGCGCGCTTTCCGGCAATTTCCTGATCGACAACTCCCGGCTGGTGCAGGAATTCGGGGTGCAGATCGCGCCGCTGCGCCGCCGCGTGCTGCAGATCATCAACGATGTCCGCGGCGCCGAAGGGCTGCCGCCGCTGCACAGCGAATAAGGATCACCGCCGTTTCATGGTTTCCCTGCGTGAACAGACGGAAATCGCCTCGCCGCTGCGGGAAGTCTGGCCGCTGCTGTCCGACCCTGCCACCGTCGCCGCCTGCGTGCCCGGCGCGACGCTGGCCGAGGACCAGGGCGACGGCATATGGCGCGGCTCTGTGCGGGTGAAATTCGGCCCCACCGTCGCGGTATTCCGAGGCGAGGCGACGCTCGCCTTCGCTCATGCGGCCAGGCCCTGCACCATCGAGGGCCGCGGCATAGACCAGCGCGGCGCCTCCCGCGCGCTCGCCAGCGGCGTGGTGACGGCGAGCGGCGATGAGGTGACGACGCTCGCCATCGAGGGCAGCTTCAACGTCACCGGCCCGCTGGAGACCTTCGCCAATGCCGGCGGCGTGCATGTGGCGCGTGCCCTGCTGGCGGAATTCTCCACCAACATCGCCCGCGTCGCGACGGAACGGCGTGGCCCGGCGGAGGCGTCCATGGAAGCCGCAGCGCCGGCCGAAGCCGCCGTGCCCGCCGCGCCGGAAGCATCACCACCGCCACCACCGGCCGCCAGGGAACTAAGCGGGGGGCGCCTGCTGTGGCAGGCCTTCCTCTCCTGGCTGCGCAGCCTCTTCGGCAAGGGAAGGAACTGAATCATGGCGAAGCTGCTGGTTTCCGACATGCTGGCCAAGGCATTCCAGGCCGAAGGCACGGAAGTGCTCTTCACCCTGATGGGCGATGCCAACATGTACTGGGCCGCCGCCATGGCGAAGCTGCCCGGCATGCAGGTAATCCACGCCCGCCACGAACACTGCGCCTGCGCCATGGCGGATGGCTATGCCCGCGCCACCGGCAAGGTCGGCGTCGCCTCCACCACCTGCGGCCCGGGCTTCACCCAGATTATGACGGCGCTGGCCATCGCGGCGCGTGGCAACATCCCCATGGTGGTCTTCGCCGGGGACAGCCCGCAGGGCGCCGCCTGGTATCTGCAGCAGATAGACATGGCGCCGCTGACGCTCGCGACCGGCGCGCACTACATCCCGGTGCGCCATATGGACCGCCTGCTGGACAATGTGCGGGAGGCCTTCCACCTCGCCCGCACCGAGAGCAGGCCGGTGGTGCTCTCCATCCCCATGGACCTGCAGAAGAAGGAATGGCCCTATCTGCCGGAGTACATGCCCTCCACGGACCTGATGCTGACACCGCAGCGCCCGGCGCCGGACCCGGTGCTGGTGGACCGGGTGGTGGAGATGATCGCGGCGGCGGAGAAGCCCATCATCATCGGCGGCCGCGGCGCCGTGCGCTCCGGCGCGCGGGAGGCGCTGGAGGCGCTGGCCGAGCGTTGCGGCGCGCTGCTGGCGACCTCGCTGCTCGGCAAGGGACTGTTCGAGGGCAACCCCTTCGCGCTGGATATCGCCGGCGCCTTCGCCAGCGACTTCGCGCGGGAACGCTTCGCTGAGGCCGATCTCGTCATCGGCGTCGGCGCCGGCCTCGGCCACTACACCACGGAAGGCGGCTATCTCTATCCCGGCGCCCAGGTGGTGCATATCGACCTCAACCCGCGCGGACTGTGGCAGGGGCTGCGCACCGCCGATGTCCATGTGCGGGCCGATGCCCGCGCGGCGGCCGAGGCGATCACCGCGCGCATGGACCAGCGCGGCGTGCGGCGGGACGGCTTCCGCAGCGCGGAGATGGCGCGGCAGATCGCCGCCGATGTGCCGGATGCCAAGCAGTATCCGGTGCAGCCCAACACCCTGGACCCGCGCAAGGCCATGCTGGAGCTGGACAGGGTGATCCCGAAGGACTGGGACATCGTGGTCGGCGGCGGCCACTACTTCAGCATCGCCATGACGCATCTGCGCGGCCGCGCGCCGGAGCGCTTCCATGTGGTCAACGACTTCGGCGCCATCGGCTCCGGCCTGCCGGCGGCGATCGGCGTGGCGGCGGCACGGGCCGACGGCAAGGTGATGCTGATCGAGGGCGATGGCAGCCTGCTGATGCATATCCAGGAGCTGGAAACCATCCGCCGCCAGGGCATCCGCCTGCTGATGACCATCATCAACGATGGCGGCTATGGCGCGGAGTTCCACAAATTCCGCGCCCATGGCATCGACCCTCAGGAAGCGATGCATGGCCGCGGCGACCTGGCCGGCGTCGCCACCGGCTTCGGCATCCGCGGCAGCACGGTGACCGGCATGGGCCGCTTCGAAAACCTGTTCCGCGAACACCAGGCGGCCAATTCCGCCGGGTTGTGGGATGTCCACACCGACGACCTGATCCCCAGCCGCGCCTATCGCCGGGTGCATTACGGGGAGGCGTGATCCGGGGGTTCGCTACAAAGATTCGATATAGGCCCATATCGGGCAGGGACGTGCCGCAACCGGGACAAGTCGCGCCGGTTCATCCTTCATGGACCCGAACGATCTTATCCCGAACCTGCGCGGCCTCGCCTTCCTGCCGCATATCCGCGACCTGGCAATTGCCTATGCGCTGGCCTTCCTGATCGGCTGGAACCGGGAGCGCGAGGATCGGAGCGCCGGCATCCGGACGTTTCCGCTCGTCGCGATCGCCGCCTGCGGATTCGTGCAGGCTGCTGAACGGTTGACGGGGCATGAGGACGGCCCCGAGGCCATGGCGCGGATCGTGGAAGGCGTCATCACCGGCATGGGCTTCATCGGGGGTGGTGCCATCCTGAAGAGCGGTGGCGAGGTCCATGGCACGGCGACCGCCGCCGCGCTCTGGGCCACGGGCGCCATGGGGATCGCGACGGGCCTCGGGGCCTATGACGTGGCGCTGGTGCTCTGCGGGTTCGCGGTGGTGACGCTCTATGTCCTCAGCCGTCTCAAGCCGCCTTCCCATCCATCGGAGTAGGACGGACCGGGGACGGG
>JAEWCI010000543.1 GCA_023390705.1 Pseudomonadota bacterium | reverse complement strand
CGCAGGATGCCGGCATTGTTCACCAGGATGTCGGCCTGGCCGAGTTGTTCCGCGGTTTTCGCGGCGGCGGCGCGGACGCTCGCCTCGTCCGAGGTGTCGCAGGCGAGGGCGAGGCAGCGCACCCGCTTTGCCGCCAGGCTGTCCGCCAGCTCGGTGCAACTGGTCTGGTTGCGGTCCAGCAGCGCCACCGCGGCACCAGCCTCAGCGAGGGAAAGCGCGACGGCACGGCCGATGCCGCTGGCCGCGCCGGTAACCACCGCCGTCCTGCCGGCGATACCGAGCCAATCATGGGTCATGGCCGTGTCCTCCCGCCCTGATCAGAGGCGGGATCGGCCGCCAGGGTCAAGCGCCAAGACCGGCATGGGGCTGGGCGGCCTCGGCTTCCAGGAACGGGCCTTCCACCTGCATCGGCCGGCGGCCTCGCGCCGCGATCTCGGCGGCCGGCAGGGCGAGTGGCAGCCAGGGCGGGGGCCCGCCGCGCGCCTGCGCCAGATTGGCGGCGGCAAGGCCGAAGACGATGCGGCGGATACCGGTGACATAGGCCGCCGCCGCGCACATCGGGCAGGGTTCGGTGGAGGCGTAGAGCGTCGCGCCGTTCAACCGCGCGCTGCCATGCGCCGCGGCGGCCTGGCGCAGCGCGTTCATCTCGGCATGGCAGGTCAGGTCGTCGTCGCTATGGGCGGTGTTGCCGGCCTCGGCCAGCAAGGCGCCGTCCTTGCCCAGCAGCAAGGCGCCGAAGGCGCCGTCGCCACGCTCCCGGGCCTGCTGCGCGAGCGCGATGGCCCGGCGCAGCCGGGTGGCATCCCCCTCCGTCATCGCCGCAGGGCCTGCGCCGCCTCCACGGCGAAATAGGTCAGCACGCCATTGGCGCCGGCGCGCTTGAAGCCCAGCAGGCTTTCCAGCATCGCCCGCTCATGCTCCAGCCAGCCGTTGCGGACGGCGGCCATGATCATCGCGTATTCGCCGCTGACCTGATAGGCGAAGGTCGGCACGCCGAAGCGCTCCTTCACCCGTTGCACGATATCCAGATAGGGCATGCCCGGCTTGACCATCACCATGTCGGCGCCTTCGGCCAGGTCGAGCGCCACCTCGCGCAGCGCCTCGTCGGTGTTGGCGGGGTCCATCTGGTAGGTCTTCTTGTCGCCGCGCAGCGCCTTGCCGCTGCCCACCGCGTCGCGGAAGGGGCCGTAGAAGGCGGAGGCGTATTTGGCGGCATAGGACATGATGCGCGTATCCGTCATGCCCTCCCTGTCCAATGCCGTGCGGATGGCGCCGATGCGGCCGTCCATCATGTCGGAGGGCGCGATGACGTCGATCCCCGCCTCGGCCTGGATGACGGACTGGCGGACCAGCACCTCCAGCGTCTCGTCATTCGCGACATAGGCGCCGTGGCGGGTTTCGCGGATCACCCCGTCATGGCCGTGGTCGGTATAGGGGTCCAGTGCCACGTCGCCGACCAGGCCGATCTGCGGGTATTCCTTCTTCAGCAGCCGGGCGCTGCGGCAGATCAGGTTCTCCGGGTTCAGCGCCTCCGTCCCCTCCGCGTCCTTCAGCGCGGTCGGGGTCATCGGGAAGATGGCGATGGCCGGGATGCCGAGCTCGGCAGCCGGCGCGACATGGCGCGCCAGCCGGTCCACCGTGACGCGCACCACCCCGGGCATGGACTCCACCGGGCTTTCGGCGTCCTGGCCCTCCATGACGAAGATCGGCCAGATCAGGTCGTCCGCCGAAAGCCGGTTCTCGGCGACCAGCCGGCGCGTCCAGTCGTCGCGCCGGTTGCGCCGCATGCGGACAGCGGGGAAGGAGCCGGGGAAGCGGGGGGTGCTCATGGGTCTCAGGCCTTGTCGAGGGCCTGGTCGAGATCGGCCAGGATATCGTCGATATGCTCAATGCCGATGGAAAGCCGCACATAGCCGGGCGTGACGCCGGTGGCGGCCTGCTCCTCGGCGGAGAGCTGGCTGTGGGTGGTGGTGGCGGGGTGGATCGCCAGGCTGCGGGCATCGCCGATATTGGCGACATGGTAGAACATCCGCAGCGCCTCGATGAACCGCTTGCCCGCCTCGGCGCCGCCGGCCAGTTCGAAGCCCATCAGGGAACCGTAGCCGCCCTTCAGGTAGGCATCGGCGCGGCGCCTGGCTTCACCGGTCATCAGGCTGGGATGGATCACCTTCGTCACCTTGGGATGCGCCGCCAGATGCGCGGCGACCCGCAGCGCGTTGGCGCAGTGGCGTTCCATGCGCAGCGGCAGGGTCTCCAGCCCCTGGAGGAACATGAAGGCGTTGAAGGGCGAGACGGCCGCGCCGAGGTCGCGCAGCAGGCAGGTGCGCATGCGGATGATGTAGGCGACGGGGCCGAGCGGCTTCACCGCCTGGGTCCAGACGGCGCCGTGGTAGCTGGGGTCCGGCCTGTTCAGCGTGGGGAAGCGGTCGCCCCAGGATTCCCAGTCGAAATTGCCGCCATCCACGACGATGCCGCCGATGCTGGTGCCGTGGCCGCCGATGAATTTGGTGGTGGAGTGCATCACCACCGCGGCGCCGTGCTGCAGTGGCCGGCAGAGCACCGGGGCGGCGGTGTTGTCCATGATGAGCGGCACGCCCAGCTTGCGGCCGATGGCCGCGACCTCGCCGATCGGGAAGACCTCCAGCTTCGGGTTGGGCAGCACTTCCGCGTAGTAGGCGCGGGTCCGGCTGTCGGTGGCGCGGGCGAAGGCTTCCGGGTCGGCCGGGTCCACGAAGCGCGTCTCGATGCCGAATTGCTTCAGAGTGTTGGCGAAGAGGTTCCAGGTGCCGCCATAGAGGTCGGTCGAGGAGACGATGTTGTCCCCCGCCTCGCACAGGTTCATCACCGAAAAGGTGGTCGCCGCCTGGCCGGAGGCCACCGCCAGCGCCGCCACGCCGCCTTCCAGCGCCGCCACCCGGGTCTCGAAGGCGTCCTGGGTGGGGTTCATGATGCGGGTGTAGATGTTGCCCATCTCGGCCAGGGCGAAGAGCCGGCTGGCATGGCCGGTGTCCTGGAACTGGAAGCTGGTGGTCTGGTGGATGGGCACCGCGACCGAGCCGGTGGTGGGGTCCGCCCGATGGCTGCCGCCATGCAGCGCCAGGGTTTCGGGGTTGGTGAAGACCGGCTTGGACATGGCTGCGCTCCCTGGGGGGTGAACCGCATGGCGGTTCCGTGCCCTGCTTGGTGCCACTTCGCGGGCCGCGAAGGAAGGGCCGGCATGTCGTCGCGTGCTGTGCCAGGATGAATGCCATGCGCCTGTCCCGATTCCTCCTGCTGCTCTGCCTGGCCGCCTGCACCCCCTCGGGCCCCGTCGCCGCCGAGGTGCCCGCGCCGGGCGGGCGGCCGCTTCTTGGCGTGGCGATTCCGGGGCCGGAGGGGGTGACCCTGCGCGCCCTGCTGGCGCTGCCGGCTGGCCCGGCAAGCGGCGCCACCATCATTGCCCTGCATGGCTGTTCCGGCCTTGCCCTGCCGACGATGCCGC
>JAEWCI010000484.1 GCA_023390705.1 Pseudomonadota bacterium | reverse complement strand
CAGGATGATGGGGCCGGTGAAGCCCAGCGCCGCGGCCGCGGTGAAGGGCATCAGCGCATAGCCGACGATGCTGATGGTAGAGGAAACCACCACCAGCGCCGCGGCCAGGCGCTGGTCCCACGCCCGTTGCGGCGCGACGGCGCGCCGCAACGCCGTCGCCGGTTCCGGCAGGCGCCACACCAGCCCCGCCCCGGCCAGCAGCACCAGGGCGCTGCGCAGGAAGGTGATCTGCACCGGGTCCAGCCAGCCGGCCATCAGCTTCGCCAGGGCGTAACCGAGGGCATAGAGGAAGTTGCAGAGCAGCGCATAGAGAATGGCGGTGGTCATCGGCGGCCGCGCTGCTATGGAACCCCCAGGCCGCAACGAAAGCGCGGCGGTGTCAAGCCGGGGGCAGGATGCGATGGCATGGTGGTGGCTGGTGCTGGCCGGCGCTTTCGAAGTCGTCTGGGCGGTGCTGCTGAAATACACCGATGGCTTCAGCAGGCTCTGGCCCAGCGTGGCGACGGTAGCGGCCATGGTGGTGAGCTTCTACGCCATGTCGCGGGCCCTGCAGTCCCTGCCCATGGGCACGGTCTATGCCATCTGGGTCGGCATCGGCGCCGCCGGCACCGCCTTCTGGGGCATGGCGGTGGAGGGCGATCCGGCCACGGCGCTGAGGATTTCCTGCCTGGCATTGATCCTGGCGGGGGTTGCCGGGTTGAAGCTTGCGGGATGAGGGTGCAGGCTCATTCCATCAGCCCCCGCCACAACGCCATGGCCGCCACCGCGGCAGCCAGCAGCTTGGCGAGCAGGTCCACCCAGGGCAGCAGGCGCTGCGCAAGGGACCGGGGCGGGTCGGGCGGGGCGACTCGGTGGGGCATGGGTGAAGGATAATATTCCTATGCCCGCCCTGCCGCCGAAACCCTCATTGGTCGCGCGCAATTGACGCTTTCCCGCGCGGCACCATAGAAGGCGCAACACAGCAAGGCGCGGCCGGCTTTCCGCGGGCGCGCCGCAGGTCCGGAGCCAAGGCTTTCCATGTCCATCATGAAGGATTCACGGGAGGCGACGATGTTCGGCCGCCGCACGGATGGCACGATCATCCGCCGGCCCCTGTCGCCGCATCTGCAGGTTTACGACATGCTGCAGATGACCAGCGCGCTGTCCATCAGCGGCCGTATCACCGGCGTCATCTGGGCCATCGGCCTGCTGCTGCTGGTCTGGTGGCTGGTCGCGGCGGCGGCCGGCCCCGGCGCCTTCGCCACGGCGCAGGGCTTCCTCGGCTCCTGGTTCGGCATCCTGGTGCTGTTCGGCCTGACGGCGGCGGCCTGGTTTCACACCCTGAACGGGCTGCGCCACCTCTCCTGGGATGCCGGCTACGGCTACGACATCCCCACCACCTATCGAAGCGGCTGGGCCGTGCTGGCCGGCACCGCGGTGATGACGGTGCTCACCTGGCTCATCGCCATCATCGCCTGGCACTGAAGGGGCGCGGATCATGGCCAACGAATACGCCGCACACACCACGCTGCGCTCGCCCCTCGGCCGGGTGCGCGGCCTTGGCTCCGCCAAGGGCGGCACGCATCACTGGTGGATGCAGCGCCTCACCTCCATCGCGCTGCTGCCGCTGACCATCTGGTTCGCCCTGGCGGCGGCCCGCCTGGCCGGTGCCCCCCATGCCGAAGTGGTGGCCTGGATCGCCTCTCCGCTGAACGCGGTGCTGCTGCTGGCGACAATCGGCCTGTCCTTCCACCACACGGCGGCGGGCATCCAGGTGATCATCGAGGACTATGCGAACGAGGAATGGGCCAAGATGGCCGGCATCCTCGCAGTGAAGGCCATCTGCTGGCTGCTGGCCCTGCTGGCCGCGCTGGCCGTCCTGCGGATCGCGATCTGAGCGGCAGGGCAGAGGGAACAGGACGATGAACGCGATCAGCAAGCCCTCCAATGGTGCCTATCGCATCGTGGACCATACCTATGACGTGGTGGTGGTGGGCGCCGGTGGCGCCGGGCTGCGCGCCACCTTCGGCATGGGTGCCGCCGGCCTGAAGACAGCCTGCATCACCAAGGTCTTCCCCACCCGCAGCCACACCGTGGCGGCGCAGGGCGGCGTCGGCGCCGCGCTGGGCAACATGGGAGAGGACGACTGGCGCTGGCACATGTACGACACCGTGAAGGGGTCGGACTGGCTGGGCGACCAGGACGCCATCGAATACATGTGCCGCGAGGCCATCCCCGCGATCATCGAGCTGGAGCACTATGGCGTGCCCTTCAGCCGGACCGAGGACGGCAGGATCTACCAGCGCCCCTTCGGCGGCCACATGAAGCATTACGGCAAGGAACCCGCCATGCGGGCCTGCGCCGCCGCCGACCGCACCGGCCATGCCATCCTGCACACGCTCTATCAGCAGTCGCTGAAGCACAACTGCGAATTCTTCGTCGAGTATTTCGCCCTCGACCTCATCATGGACGATGAGGGCGCCTGCCGCGGCGTCATCGCCTGGAACCTTGAGGACGGCTCGATCCACCGCTTCCGCGCCCAGACCACGGTGCTGGCGACGGGCGGCTATGGCCGGGCCTATTTCTCCTGCACCTCCGCCCATACCTGCACGGGCGACGGCGGCGGCATGGTGCTGCGCGCCGGCCTGCCGCTGCAGGACAACGAGTTCGTGCAGTTCCACCCCACCGGCATCTACGGTTCCGGCTGCCTGGTGACGGAGGGCGCGCGTGGCGAGGGCGGCTACCTCACCAACTCCGAGGGCGAGCGCTTCATGGAGCGCTACGCGCCGACGGCGAAGGACCTGGCCTCCCGCGACGTCGTCTCCCGCGCCATGTCCATGGAAATCCGCGAAGGGCGCGGGGTGGGTCCGCTGAAGGACCACATCCACCTGCACCTGGAACACCTGGGCGCCGACATCCTGCATGAGCGGCTGCCGGGCATTTCCGAAACGGCCAAGATCTTCGCCGGCGTGGACGTGACGAAGGAGCCGATCCCGATGCTCCCGACCGTCCACTACAACATGGGCGGCATCCCCACGAACATCCATTGCGAGGTGCTGGCCGCCACCAATGCCGACCAGGACCGCGTGGTTCCCGGCCTGATGGCGGTGGGCGAGGCGGCCTGCGTCTCGGTGCACGGCGCCAACCGGCTCGGCACCAATTCGCTGCTGGATCTCGTGGTGTTCGGCCGCGCCGCGGCGCACCGGGCCGCCGAGACCATCAAGCCCGGCGCCAGCCAGCCGCCGCTGCCCTCCACGGCAGGGCAGAAGGCGCTGGACCGCTTCGACCGCGTGCGCCACGCCAAGGGCGACACCAGCGTGGCGGAGCTGCGCCTGGCCATGCAGCGCACCATGCAGACCCACGCCGCGGTGTTCCGTACCAGCGAATTGCTGCGCGAGGGCGTGGACAAGATGAAGCAGGTGGCCGGCGGCTATGACGACATCAAAATCGCCGACCGCAGCCTGATCTGGAACAGCGACCTGATGGAGGCGCTGGAGCTGGACAACCTGCTGGGCAACGCGCTGACCACCATCACCGGTGCCGAGGCCCGCATGGAAAGCCGCGGCGCCCACGCCCAGGAAGACTACCCGGAGCGTGACGACGTGAACTGGATGAAGCACACCCTGGCGCGGATGGACGACAAGTACAACATCTCGCTCGACTATCGTGACGTGAAGATGCGCACCCTGACCAACGAGGTGCAGGTCTTCCCGCCCAAGGCGCGCGTGTACTAGGAAAGGCGGGACCGATGGCCACCTTCACGCTTCCCAAGAATTCCACCATCCAGCCGGGCAAGACCTTCAAGGCCGAGCCCGGGGCGAAGAACGTCAAGGCGTTCAGGATCTATCGCTGGGACCCGGATTCGGGCGAAAACCCGCGGACCGACACCTACGAGATCGATCTGGAAAAGTGCGGCCCGATGGTTCTGGACGCGCTCATCAAGATCAAGAACGAGGTGGACAGCACCCTGACCTTCCGGCGGAGCTGCCGGGAGGGCATCTGCGGCTCCTGCTCGATGAACATCGACGGGCTGAACACCCTCGCCTGCCTCAAGCCGATCGAGGACGTGGCGGGCGACGTCAAGATCAGCCCGCTGCCGCACATGCCGGTGGTGAAGGACCTGGTGCCGGACCTGTCGCAGCTCTACGCCCAGCTTCGCTCCGTCGAACCCTGGCTGAAGTCCGACACGCCGCCGCCGCCGGACAGCGAGCGGCTGCAGTCCAAGGAGGAGCGGGCGAAGCTGGACGGGCTGTGGGAGTGCATCCTGTGCTTCTGCTGCTCCACCGCCTGCCCTTCCTACTGGTGGAACGGCGACCGTTACCTCGGCCCCGCGGTGCTGCTGCAGGCCTATCGCTGGATCGCCGACAGCCGCGACGAGGCGACCGGCGAGCGGCTGGACAATCTGGAGGACCCCTTCCGGCTGTACCGCTGCCACACCATCATGAACTGCACCCGGACCTGCCCGAAGGGGCTGAACCCGGCCGCCGCTATTGGCAAGATCAAGCAGATGATGGTCGAACGGCAGAGCTGAGTTCCGGCCAGCCATCCTTGAACACCCCGCCGTCCGCAAGGCCGGCGGGGTTTTTCATGCCCGCACTTGGACAAGCCGGCACCCCGTTCTACCCTCCCCGGCAAGACACAACAGCCGGGAGTGGGATGATGCCGGAAAACCTTCGTAGCTGCCTGTTGGCCGCCACCTTCGGCCTGGGGATGGCGACGCCCGCCCTGGCGCAGACGCTCACCATCGGCAATGCCTCGGTGGTCAGCACCGTGGACCCGCACTACCACAATCTCGGGCCGAACAACGCCCATGCGATGCACATCTTCGACCGGCTGGTGGACCGCGACAGCCGCGCCCGGCCCTATCCCATGCTGGCCGAGAGCTACCGCGCCATTTCCGACACGGTCTGGGAGTTCAAGCTGCGCCGCGGCGTGAAATGGCATGACGGGCGGGACTTCACCGCCGATGACGTGGTCTTCACCTTCGAACGTGTCCCCCAGGTGCAGAACAGCCCGGGCAGCTTCGTCACCTTCATCCGCCCGATCGCCCGCACGGAGGTAGTGGACCCCTACACCATCCGGCTGCACACCCACAGCCCGCACCCGAACCTGCCGATAGACCTGGCCTCGGTGAACATCATCGCCCGCCATGCCGCCACCGGCGCGGGCAGCGAGGATTTCAACAGCGGCAAGGCGGCCATCGGCACCGGCCCCTACCGGCTTGGCGCCTACCGCTCCGGCGACCGGGTGGAGCTGGTCCGCAACGATAATTTCTGGGGCGAACGCGAGCCCTGGGAACGGGTGAACATCCGCTTCCTGCTGAACGATGGCGCCCGCACCGCCGCCCTGCTGGCCGGCGACGTGGACATGATCGAGCAGATCCCGACCAGCGACCTGGCCCGCCTGCGCCGCGATCCGCGCCTGACGGTGACGGACATCGCCTCGGTCCGCACCACCTACATCCTGCCGGACTATTCCCGTACCGGCCCGCACCCGAGCATCACCGACAATGCCGGCACGCCCCTGCCGCGCAACCCCTTCCACGACATCCGCGTGCGCCGTGCCCTTTCCATGGCGATCAACCGCGAGGCGCTGGTGGAGCGGGTGATGGAGGGCGCGGCCGTCGCCACCGGCCAGTGGCTGCCGGAAGGCGCCTTCGGCTACAACCCCGATGTGCGCCCGGTGGCCTTCGACCCCGACGGCGCCAAGCGCCTGCTGGCCGAGGCCGGCTTCCCCGAAGGCTTCCGCCTGACGCTGGCCACCCCGAACGACCGCTGGCCGAATGACAGCCGCCTCTCCCAGGCCGTGGCGCAGATGTGGACCCGCATCGGCGTGCGGACTCAGGTGGACGCCATGCCCTTCTCCGCCTTCGTGCCCCGCCGCACCCGGCAGGACTTCGGCATCCAGCTCGGCGCCTGGGGCAGCAGCACGGGCGAGGCGGGCAATTACCTGCTGAGCATCGTCGCCACCCATGACCGGCAGAAGCTGACCGGCGCGGCCAACATGTCGCGCCATTCCGACCCGCGCATCGACGACTACGTCTCGCGCGGCAATGCCACCATGGATGACGAGCGGCGCGAGGCGATCTGGCGCGAGGCCACCGCCTACTACGCCGAACAGCAGCCCATGCTGCAGCTTGTGCAGTATGTGAACACCTGGGCGCTGCGCCGTGGCCTGCGGCACGACCCGCGCATGGATGAGCGCACCATCGCCATGGGGGTGCGGGAGGCGCGCTGAGCGCCGCCCCTACCCTACCGTATCGGCGCCGCCAGGTTGTTGGGGTCCAGCCCCATCGCCTGGGCGGTAGCCGGATTCAATTGGCCGGTCGGCTGCAGCCCCCTGCCCTGCTGGAAGCGCTCGATCGCCGCCTGGGTGCCGGGGCCCCAGATGCCGTCGGCACCACCGCGGTAGAAGCCCAGCCGGCGCAACTGGCGCTGGACATTGCGCACTACCTCCGGCGCCAGCGGATCGGCCGAGGTCGCCGGCATGCCGCCGCCCGCGGTGGCGCCGATCAGCAATTCGGAAGGCTGCAGCCCAAGCGTCGCCGCCGTGGCCTGGTTCATCTGGCCCGTCACCTGCAACCCGTTCCGTTGCTGGTAGCGTTCCAGGGCCTGCTGGCTCTCCGGCCCCCAGACGCCATCCACGCGGCCCTGGTAGGCACCGGCCTGGCGCAGCCTTTCCTGCACCTGCTGCAAGGCCGCCGGCGGCAAGGGTTGGGAATAGATCAGGCCGGGCGCCTGTTGCGCCGACACCGCCAGGGGCGAAAGGGCAAGCAGCAGGCCAAGGCCGGCAAGGGCAGGCTTCATGGCGGAGTCCTCCGGGCAGGGCATGGCCGCTGCCATGCCCTGTCTGCGGGAAGAACACCGTTGCGGCGCCAGGGTTCGCTTGCGCTGGCGCCGGGTGCGACCCTTCCCGGCTACATCGCCACCGGGGCGATGCTGCCCAGCATCCAGCGGCCCAGCGCCGTCATGCGCGCATCCTGGTGCTGCTGGCCCATGAGTTGGATGCCCACCGGCAGCCCGTCCACCGCCATCAGCGGCAGCGTGACCACCGGGGCGAAGAGCATGCTGCTCGGGGCGTTGAAGATGAAGTCGCCAGTCGGCCGCGGCGCCAGCGGCTCCCCGGGCCGGTCGCCTTCCCAGACCGGGGCCGGGCCGGGGCAGGAAAGCGAGATCACCGCATCGGCCAGCGGCGCGAGCAGGGCGTGGCGGCGCTGCGCCTCCTCGCGCTGGGAAAGGCGCATGCGGTAGTCGTCCGGGGTCATCTTCTCGGCATTGGCCAGTACCGCCTTGGCGCGGGCGCTGACGC
Source organism: Pseudomonadota bacterium (assembly GCA_023390705.1). GTDB lineage: Bacteria > Pseudomonadota > Alphaproteobacteria > Acetobacterales > Acetobacteraceae > JAEWCI01. Next base: position 1,543 of record JAEWCI010000484.1, on the reverse strand, counting down.
CATCGGGGAAGTTGTCCACCAGGTTGCGGGTGTTCCAGCGGTTCTCCCAGCCGGTGATGCCGCCGCAGATCGCCCGGGCCTGGGCGATGCCCTGCTCGAATTGCTCGATCAGCGGATGGTCGGCGCGGCGCAGGATGGTGATGCCCTGGGCCCGCAGGCGGTCCAGCAGCGCTTCGAAGCCGGCCTTGCTGGCGGCACCCAGCCCGGCCCAGCCCTCGGTCTCCATCACGATCAGCCGCTCCGGCTTCGCCGGCGCCGGGGTGGTGGGCGGGCCGAACAGACCCAGCCGGCCAGGATCGCCGCCGACCCGGGACGCGATCTCGATCGCCACCTGCCACATGTCCTCGATGCAGCCGGCATGCGGGCCATGGGTGCTCATGCTGGTGGCCTGGCGTTCGCCGCGGTTGATGCCGCCCTGGGTCGGCTTCAGCGCGACATTGCCGCAATAGGCCGCGGGGCGGATGATGGAGCCGCCGACCTGGCTGCCGATGGCCGCCGGCACCATGCGCGCGGCGACGGCGGCGGCGGAGCCGGAGGAGGAGCCGCCCGGCGTGTGCCGCGGGTTGAAGGGGTTGGTGGTGGGGCCGGGATGGGCGCCGCCGATCTCCGCCGTCACGGTCTTGCCCAGGATGACCGCGCCCGCCTGGCGCAGCGCCGTCACCGCCGCGTTGTCGCGCTTCGGGAAATTTCCCTTGTATGCCTCGCAGCCCATCTGCGTCGGCATGTCGCGGGTTTCCAGCAGGTCCTTGATGCCGAGCGGCATGCCGTCGATCAACGAGAGCGGCCGGCCGGCCCGGTAGCGCGCCGTGCTGGCATCGGCCGCGGCGCGGGCGCCTTCCGGGTTGGTGACGACGAAGGCCCGCACCTCCGGGTCGCGTTGGGCGATGACCTCCAGGCAGCGTTCCAGATAGGCGCGCGGCGTGTCGCTGCCTTCCTGGAAGCGCGGCACCGCGTCATGGAAGGTCAGCGGCTTGAATTCGGTGGGTGAGTAGGTGCCGGCCATGCTGCGTTTCTCCCGGGGCTGCGGCGAAACTCTACCCCAGCGCGGCGGGCTGACCAGGGCCGAAAAGCCGCCAGCGGGAAGCCCTGCCGGGATCAGCGCAGCAGCCTCTCCCAGACCGGCAGGCTGACCAGGGCCGAAAGCGCGATCATGGCGTAGCAGGCCCGGCGGAAACCGGCTTCGCTGGCCAGGCCGAACAGCCTGCTGCCGGCCCAGATGCCGAAGCCATAGGCCGGGGCCGCCACCAGGAAGGGACCCGCCAGCGCCAGAGTCAGCAGCCCGGCGACGAGATAGGCGACCGCCGCCAGCCCGTCGCCCACCGCCAGGTAGAGGTTGAAGGTGGCGCGGATGCGCACCGCCGGCAGGCCCTGGCCGAGCAGATAGACCATCACCGGCGGGCCGCTGATGGTGGCAATGCCGCCCAGCACGCCGCCGGCCAGCCCCACCGCCACCGTCACCGGCGGGCGCGGGCGGCTGCGCGGCCGCCAGCCGGAAAGCTGCAGGCCGAGCAGCGCCAGGATCAGCAGCGGAATGCCCCAGCGC
>JAEWCI010000453.1 GCA_023390705.1 Pseudomonadota bacterium | reverse complement strand
CCAACCCCCCCTAGGGGGGCGCCGGCGACTGTGGGCGCCTTTGTGGGTCAACACAATGGCGCGCCGGTATTATTCGTCATGCGAGGGCGCCTGCCGCCGGGCTTGACCCGGGGTGACCCGCGCATCTCCGACCCGCTGAAATCCCCTGGTTGGGAGATGGCCGGGTCAAGCCCGGCCGTGGCGACAGAGGGGACGCCAGGAGTTCTTCAGCCGCCGGCTAACCCTTCAGTTCGAAACGGATAGTCACCGCGGTGCCCTGCGGACCGCTCCGCTGCTCGACCGTGCCGCCGACCGAACCGGTCAGGGCGGTGACGATGCGCCGGCCAAGCCCGGTGCCGGCCGGCGAGGAATCGGCGGCGCCGACCCCCTCATCCTCCACCGCCAGCACGCCATGGCCATCCTCGGCGCGCAGCCGGACCCGGATCGGTCCCGCTTCGCCCTCGGGATAGGCATATTTGATCGCGTTGGTCACCAATTCGCTGACGATGACGCCCAGCGAGACGGCGCAATCGGTCGGAACCGTCACCGGCTCGGCCAGCAGGATGATGCGGCCATCCGTCGCCTGGCCGATCTCCTGCAGCAGCCCGGCCAGGTACTCATCCAGCGCCACGTTGCGCACATCGTCCGAGGTGTAGAGCCGCCGGTGCACCTGGGCCACCGCGGCGACCCGGTGGCGCATGGTGGCCAGCGCCTGGCGCGCCGCCTCATCCTCCAGGGCGTTCTCCTGCATCCGGGTCAGGGAGGCGATGAGCTGCAGGCTGTTGGCGACGCGGTGGTTCACCTCGCGCAGCAGCAGGGCGCGCTGCCGCGCCAATTCCTCCGCCCGGTCGCGCGCCTCGCGCACCGCCGCCTCGGCTTCCAGCTTGGCGCGGTGCAGCGCCTCGCGACCGATCGCGTCTTCGATGGCGGCGCGCAGCAGGGTCAGGAATTCGCCGCCGGTATCCTTGATGACGTAGTCGGCGGCGCCGGCACGCAGCGCCGCCACGGCAATGCGCCCTTCATCGGAACCGGTCACATAGAGCACAGGGGGCGGGTCCGGCAGGGCACGCAGTTGCGCCAGGGTCTCAAGCCCGTCCTGGCCGGGCATGTAGTGGTCCAGGCAGATCGCCGCGAAGCCGCCGCCCGCGGCCAGGCGCACACCCTCCGCGCCGCCTGCCGCGGTGGTCACGGCATAGCCATGGCGCTCCAGGTCGCGCTGCACCAGGCGGCGCAACCCGGCCTCGTCGTCGATATAGAGGATGCGCGGCAGTTCCTTCATCCCGGCGGCGGCACCTGGATGACCGCGAGGAAAAGGCCGAGCTGGCGGATGGCCTGGGCGAAGGTTTCGTAGTTCACCGGCTTGGTGATATAGACATTGCAGCCCAGTTCATAGCAGCGGCGGATTTCGCGCTCATCATCGGTGGTGGTCAGGACGATCACCGGCGCCATGCGCAACTGCTCATCCTCCTTCAACCGGCCGAGGATGTCGGTGCCGCTCATGTCCGGCAGGTTGAGGTCGAGCAGCACCAGCAAGGGGTTCTGCGCGGGGCGGCCGGGCCCCAACAGATAGTGCACCGCCGCGTTGCCGCTGGCGAAGTGCTTCACCTCGTTGTAGACGCCCGCGCGCTTCAGGTTCTTCTCTATCAGTCGGGCGTGGCCTTCGTCGTCCTCGACCATGACGATGGTCACGGCCTGCGCGGCGGCGTTCATCTGGCGCTCTCCTTCACGGGCTTTTCCTCTGTCTCCCGGGGTCCGGTGACGGGCAGGATGACGCGGAAACGCGCGCCCTCGCCCGGGGTGGAATCACAGGTCACCGTGCCGCCCAGCCGGCGGGCGAGGGCACGGACATGTGCCAGGCCGATGCCTTCGCCCGGCTGGTCCTGGTTGCCGGCGCGGCGGAACAATTCGAAGATGCGGGCATGGTCGCGCGGGTCTATGCCCCGGCCATTGTCCTCCACCTCGATGGTCACCATGCCACGGCGGATCCGTGCGCGAACCGTGATCCGCCCGGGCCGCGCCGGGTCGAGATACTTCACCGCGTTGTCCACCAGGTTGCCCAGCACCTGCTCGATGGCCAGGCGATCCGTGGCGATGGTGGGCAGCCTGCCCTCTATTTGCAACTCCGCGCCGGCGGCGTCGAGCTGGTGCGCCAGGCTGGCGGCGATGCCGCGTAACAGCGCATCCAGGTCCACCTCCTCCGTCACCAGGTTGCGCCGGCCCTCGCGCGAGAGTTTCAGGATGGCACTGATCAGCAGGTCCATCCGCCGCGTGGCGCTGCGGATGAAGCCCAGCGCCTCCGGCAGGTCGGCCAGCAGGGCTTCCTTCGCCTCCGCGGTGACAAGCTGCGGCGCCTCGGCCTCCACCCGCGCCATCAGCGCCTGGAGCGGCGCGATGGCGGTTTCGAGTTCGGCCGTGAAGCCCATCACGTTCACCAGCGGCGCCCGCAGGTCGTGCGAGACGATATAGGCGAAGCGCTGCACCTCCTCATTTGCCGCGGCGAGTTCGGCGGTGCGCTCCTCCACCCGCTGCTCCAGGTTGGCGCGCGCCTGTTCCAGCCCCGCCTGCGCCCGCTCCAGCTCGGCGGTGTAGCGCCAGGCGAGCAGGGCGGAACCGCTGGCGATAGCAAGGATCAGCAGGCAGGCGACGCCGGCGATGAGCAAGGTGCGGTTCATTGACTGGTCAAGATTGGCGGTGCGCCGTTTCAGCCGATTGTCGATACCGGCTTCCAGCCGGCTGATCAGGTTGCGGGCTTCCAGCATCAGCGGCTCGCCCTCGCCGCTGCGGACACGGGCGAGCGCGGCTTCGAGTTCACCCCTTTCGGCCTGGGCGATGATATCGGCGATCTGGGCAAGCCTCGTCTCCGTCACCTGCCGCAGTTGCGCCAATGGAGCAGTGTCGCCGCCCGCGGCGGCAACGCGCCTGGTCAGTGCCTCGATGGCCTCCGGCAGGGTAGCCGAGGTGTTCCGGTACAGTTCCAGATAGTGTTCGAGGTAATGGCGGTCGTGGGTCAGCAGGTATCCCCGCTTCGCGCTTTCGACCTCATCGAGGCCGACGAGGATGCGCGCGAGGCTGAGGCGGTTCTGGTTGCTCCTTTCCACCTGGGCGACGAAGGTGCGGGTTTCCGTTACCTGCCACAGCAGGGCTGCCCCCAGCGCCAGGAGCACCACGAGACCCAATCCCATCAGCAGCAGCGTGCCGCGGCTGAAGGCGATTTTGCTAAGCGACATGTCGGTGAAGGGTCCGGCGCGGGCGATGAATCGGTTGGTGATTGTCCCGCAATGGCGCGCAGCGGCGAAGCCCCGGGGGTGCTGCTACCGGGAACGTTTGCGTGTGGACAGCTCCGCGCGGGTTACCGGAAAACCGTGGCGGGCGAAGCCCGTTGGTACTCGCTTCACCGCAGTGAGAGCGCATGGCGCGGCCCTGGCCGGATGCGGGCGGGCCGCTTAGCTGTTGGGCAAGGATCGGAGCTACTCCATGACCGTCATTACCGTGCGTAACACCGCCGCCGCACTGCTGCTGGCCGGTCTGGCCGCCTGCGCAACGGCGGGGAACGCGCCTTATGTCGGCGCCAGCCTGCCGCCCGACGCCGTCCAGGGGGCTGGCGACCCGGCGCGTTCGGCTATCATCGGCAGCGCCTATGCCTTCGGC
>JAEWCI010000430.1 GCA_023390705.1 Pseudomonadota bacterium | reverse complement strand
GGCATCACCGTCCCCCTGGGCCGATCCTCAGCCGGCGGCCGCGGCGGCGCGTTCCTGCGCCTTCTTCTTCGGCGCGGACTGCTTCGGCTGCTCGCGGAACTCGGGCATCGGCGCCAGCCCGGCCTTGCCGAGGAACTTGGCCACGCGGTCGGTGGCCAGCGCGCCCTGGCCCAGCCAGTGCTTCACGCGCTCATCCTGCAGCCGGACGCGGTCGGCATGGTCGGAGGGCAGCATCGGGTTGTAGCTGCCCAGCTTCTCGATGAAGCGGCCATCGCGCGGGCTGCGGCTATCGGCCACCACGATGTGGTAGTAGGGGCGCTTCTTGGCACCGGCGCGGGCAAGGCGGATCTTGAGGCCCATAAGTTGCTATCACTCCGTCTCAGCGTGTTGAGTCAAAAGGGTCGGCGGCCCTGGCCCATGCCGGGGAGCAGCGATGCCAGCCCCCCGCGCATCAGGCCCTTCTGGCCGAGCTTGTTCATCCGCTTCATCATCGCGGACATGTCGTCGAACTGCTTCAGCAGGCGGTTCACTTCCTGCACCGTGGCACCGGAACCGGCGGCGATGCGGCGCTTGCGCGACGCCTTGATGATATCGGGCTGGCGCCTTTCCTTGGGCGTCATGCTGCTGATGATGGCGGCCTGGCGCTTGAGGATGGTGGTGTCGAGATTGGCGCCTTCGAGCTGCTGCTTGAACTTCCCGATGCCGGGCAGCATGCCGAGGATGCCGGAAAGCGAGCCCATCTTGCCGATCTGCTTCAACTGCGAAGCGTAGTCCTCAAGCGTGAACTGGCCCTTCTGCATGCGGGCCGCGAGCTTTTCCGCCTCTTCCTGGTCGATGGTCTCGGCGGCGCGCTCCACCAGGCTGACGATGTCGCCCATGCCGAGGATGCGGCCGGCGATGCGGTCCGGGTGGAAATCCTCCAGCGCCTCGAGCTTCTCGCCGGCGCCCAGCAGCTTGATCGGCGCGCCGGTCACCGCGCGCATGGAAAGCGCCGCGCCGCCGCGGGCATCGCCGTCGATCCGCGTCATGACGATGCCGGTGACGCCGACCTTCTCCTGGAAGGCCTTGGCGGTGTTCACCGCGTCCTGGCCGGTCATGGCATCCACGACCAGCAGCGTCTCGTGCGGATTGGTGGCGGCCTTCACCGCGGCCACTTCCGCCATCAGCGCCTCGTCGATCGCCAGGCGGCCGGCGGTGTCGAGGATGACGACATCGAACAGTTCGCGCCGCGCCTGGTCCATGGCGCGGGCGGCGATCTCCAGCGGCGCCTGGCCGGGGATGATGGGCAGGCTGGCGACGCCGGCCTGCTTCGCCAGCGTTTCAAGCTGCAACTGCGCCGCCGGGCGGGCGACGTCCAGGCTGGCCAGCAGCACCTTCTTCTTCTCGCGGCCGCGCAGCCGCAACGCGATCTTGCCGGAGGTGGTGGTCTTGCCGCTGCCCTGCAGGCCGACCATCAGGATCGGCACCGGCGGCGCCGCGGCAAGGTCCAGGCCACGCGCCCCGGTATCGCCCTCGCCGCCGCCCAGCGCCTCGACCAACTGGTCGTTGACCAGCTTCACGACCTGCTGCGCCGGCGCGACGGAGCGGATCACCTCCTGCCCCACCGCCTTCTCGCGCACCTTGGCGATGAGGTCGCGTACCACCGGCAGGGCGACATCGGCTTCCAGCAGCGCCACGCGCACCTCGCGCAGCGCTTCCTGCACATCGGCTTCGGTCAGCGCGCCGCGGCGGCGCAGCTTGTCGAATACTCCGGTCAGCTTACTGGACAGCGCTTCGAACATCGCGCCGGGTGGTCCTTTCGCGGTTGCGACCCGCCCAAAACACATCGCGCCGCTGCGCGAGCCTTCGCGGAGCGGCGGAGTTCCCCGACTGGCGGGGAACCGATGATTCCGGGGCTGGGCCCGAGAGGGTCGGGAGTTACGTCGGGGCGGGAGCGGGAGTCAAGCAGGACCTGCCGCCCGCCCCATCCGGCCCGCGCCTATTTCGGTGCCAGCACCATGATCATCTGGCGGTTCTCCAGCCGCGGCATCTGCTCCACCTTGATGGTGTCGCCGAGCTCGGTCCGGATCCGCTCCAGCACCTTCAGGCCGAGATCCTGGTGCGCCATCTCACGGCCGCGGAAGCGCAGGGTGACCTTCACCTTGTCGCCCTCGCCGATGAAGGTCTTCATCTGCCGCATCTTCACGTCATAGTCGTGGTCATCAATGTTCGGGCGAACCTTGATTTCCTTGAGCTCGACGATCTTCTGCTTCTTGCGGGCCTCGTTCGCCTTCTTCTGCTGTTCATACTTGAACTTGCCGAAGTCGGTGATCTTGCAGACCGGCGGGACGGCGTTCGGGCTGATCTCCAGCAGATCCATGCCGACCTCATAGGCACGCAGCAACGCTTCGCGCGCGCTCATGACGCCGAGCATCTCGCCATCCTGGTCGATCAGGCGGACCTGCGGAACACGGATCTCCTCATTGACGCGCGGACCTTCCCGCTGCGGCAACTGGGCTGGCATGGGACCTCGAGGTATGGGCTTCTCCTGTCGAAGTTGGAACGATTTCGCCTACTCTTATGAAACGCCCCTCAAGGGACTGCAACAGTCAATCCCCTGCGAGGAAGCAGAATATCGGGTGCCCCGGCAGGTAGGTTCAAGTCCTCCCCTGCCTCCGGGCGTCACACCGCCATGATGGGCACATCCGGCGGGCTGGCTTCCTCCGCAAGCTTCGCCACCGCTTCCGCAAGCGGCAGGGTCACCTGTTCCCGGCCCGGCAGGCGGCGCAGCACCAGGCTGTGCTCCTCGGCTTCCCGCCGACCGACCACGGCCAGGACCGGTACCCGCTGCTCGATATGGTCCACCACCTTGCGGTTGATTTTCTCGTTCCGAAGATCGAGCGAGACATTCAGCCCGGCCCGCTGCAGGGCCGCCGCGGCTTCGCGCGCGAAGGGCGCCGCTTCGTCCACGATGGTCGCCACCACCACCTGAACCGGCGCCAGCCAGAGCGGGAAGCGGCCGGCATGCTGCTCGATCAGGATGCCGAGGAAGCGCTCGAAGCTGCCCAGGATGGCCCGGTGCAGCATGACGGGGCGCTTGCGGTTGCCGTCCTCGGCCACGTATTCGGCATCCAGCCGTTCCGGCAGCACGAAGTCCACCTGGAGCGTGCCGCACTGCCAGTCCCGGCCGATGGCGTCGCGCAGCATGAATTCCAGCTTTGGCCCGTAGAAGGCGCCCTCCCCCGGGTTCAGCGTGTATTCCACGCCGGCGATGCGGCAGGCCTCCTTCAGCGCGCCCTCGGCGCGGTCCCAGGTGGCGTCGCCGCCGGCCCGCACCGGCGGGCGGTCGCTGAACTTCACGCGGAATTCGGGGAAGCCGAGATCCTGGTAGATGGAGGAGAGCAGCGCGACGAAGCGCACCGTCTCCTCCGCGATCTGGTCTTCCTCGCAGAAGATGTGCGCGTCATCCTGCGTGAACTGGCGCACGCGCATGATGCCGTGCAGCGCGCCCGAGGGCTCGTAGCGGTGGCAGACGCCGAACTCCGCCATGCGCAGCGGCAGTTCGCGGTAGCTGCGCAGGCCCTGGTTGAAGATCTGCACATGGCAGGGGCAGTTCATCGGCTTCAGCGCCAGCACGCGGTCCTTCTCGGCCTCGTCCTCGACGCGGGCGACGAACATGTGCTCGCGGAACTTCTCCCAGTGGCCGCTGGCTTCCCACAGCCGGCGGTCCACCAGCTGCGGGGTGCGCACTTCCTGGTAGTCGGCGGCGTCCAGCCGGCGGCGCATATAGGCTTCCACCGTGCGGTACAGCTTCCAGCCCTTGGGGTGCCAGAACACGCTGCCGACCGCTTCCTCCTGCAGGTGGAACAGCCCCATCTCCTTGCCGATGCGGCGGTGGTCGCGCTTCTCGGCTTCCTCAAGCTGGTGGAGATAGGCGTCCAGTTCCTTCTGGTCGCGCCAGGCGGTGCCGTAGATGCGCGACAGCATGGCGTTGCGGTGGTCCCCGCGCCAATAGGCGCCGGCCACCTTCATCAGCTTGAAGGCGGTGCCGACATCGCCGGTGCCGCGCAGGTGCGGGCCTCGGCAGAGGTCCACCCACTCGCCCTGGCTGTAGAGGCTGATCTCTTCCGTCTCCGGCAGGTCCTGGA
>JAEWCI010000402.1 GCA_023390705.1 Pseudomonadota bacterium | reverse complement strand
GCAGAAGGCGGCGCCGCCAAGGCCCAGGCCGCGCGCATGCGCCTCCCGCGCCGTGAAGAAGCCGACGCCGAGGCCGTGGCCGCGATATTCGGGCAGCAGCACGCTTTCGCCGAAATAGCACCAGTCGGCCGGGTCCAGGCCGTGGTGGCGGAAGGCGGATCGCACCGGCTCGGCCGCTTCCGCCATGGGCTGGCAGGTGGCGACCCCGACCACGCGCCCGCCGTCCCGCGCCAGCACCAGGGCGGCGCCAGGGCTGGCGGCATAGCCGGCGAGATAGCTGGATTCGTATTCCGGCGTGCCGTCGTAGAGATAGGGCCATTCCCGGAACACCGCGCAGCGCAGCCGGGCGCATTCGCCCAGCACCGGGCGCAGGGCGTCGCCGGTCACGGTTTCCAGCCGGGGAGCGGAAGGCGTCATCCGGGGAGGTTTACGGGCCAGACAGGGCGGGCGGAAGGGCTGGCGCCCATGCTGGCCGGCGTGAAGGGCGGAAACGCCGATCCGTTCGTGCTTGGCTCGTGAAATGCTGACGCATGGCATGCCTTGGTCGCAGGCGCCGCCGTCCGCCGGCTTGGTCGTGGAGGGCTGGATTCGCCGGCATGATGACTTGACAGGTCGGACGACCGTCCATGCAATGGAGCCAAATTCAGGAGGAAGCGGCCCCATGTCCGTCACCGCCATCGCCCAGGCCACCCCGCCGGACTACCTGGCCCGCATCCACGCCATGGCCGGCCTGCTGGAAGCCGGCGGCGAATACGGCGACCGCGAGCGCCGCCTTTCGCCCGAGGTGGTGGAGGCGCTGCATGAGGCCGGCCTCTTCCGCCTGCTGCTGCCCCGGCGCCTGGGCGGCGCGGCGCTGGACCTGCTTGCCTTCACCGAGATCGTCGAGGAGGTCGCGAAGCATGACGGCAGCGCCGCCTGGTGCGTGAACCAGGCGAGCGGCATTTCCATGGGCGCCGGCTACCTGCCGCAGGCGGCAGGGATGCAGGTCTGGGGCGATCCGCGCGGCGTCGCCGCCTGGGGGCCGAACCCGCCGGCGCGGCTGCGCGCCGTGCCGGGCGGCTACCGGGTGGACTATCGTGGCAGCTTCGCTTCCGGCAGCCCGCACGCCACCTGGCTGGGCGGCTTCTGCGCGGTGCTGGAGGAGGATGGCTCCCCCCGGATGAAGCCCGACGGCAGGCCGCAGGTGCTCAGCTTCGTGGTGCCGAAATCCGCCGCCACCATCATCCCGGACTGGGACGTCATCGGCCTGCGCGGCACGGGCAGCGACAGCTACACGCTGGAGGACGTCTTCGTGCCGGCGGAATTCGCCTGGGACCGCGATGGCGATGCGCCGGGCGGCGACCCTTTCTACCGAATCCGCGGCAGCCAGGTCTGGGCCGGCGGCTTCGCCTCCATCGCGCTTGGCCTGGCGCGGGCCATGCTGGACGCCTTCATCCACCTGGCGACGGACAAGGTCCCCCGCGACGAAACCGGGGTGCTGCGGGAGAACGGCGTGGTGCAGCACGAGGTGGCGCTGTGCGAGGCCAAGCTCGCCTCGGCCCGGCTCTATTTCCGCACGGCGGTCGCCGATTTCCAGCAGGGGCTGCAGGCCCTTCCGCGCGCCAGCCTGGAGATGCGGGTCGCCTACCGGCTGGCCGCCACCCATGCCATCCATTCGGCGAAGGAGGTGGCGGACATGATGTACGACGCCGCCGGCACCCATGGCATCTTCAATGGCGGTGTCTTCGCCCGGCGTTTCCGTGATATCCACACCGTCACCCAGCAGCTCAACGGGCGGCGCGCGCATTACCACAATGTCGGCCGCTTCCTGCTGGGGCTGAAGCCGGCGATGATCGGCATGTGATACTGGCGGCGTCGGTCTTGGACCGATGCCGGGGCCGCGAATGCGGCCCGCGGCTCATGTCGCGTAGCCATGGGCGGCGGACGGGCCCCATTGACGTTGCGCAGCAACGCCAATGGGCACCCGGGAGGCGGCCCGCCCGGCGACTGAGGGGCAGTTGATCGGCCAGGATCAACTGCCGTTGCTATGAGAGGGAGGAAACGCCATGGCCAGCCCGCAGGTCCAGCACATGGACCATTTCACCATCGTCTCCGACCGGATCGAGGAGACCCGCGGCTTCTATGCCGAACTCGGCCTGACCCCCGGGCCGCGGCCGCGCTTCGCGCGCGACGGGCTGTGGCTCTATGCCGGCGGGCGGCCGATCCTGCACGTCATCGAAAGCAGCAGGATGCCGGAGCCGCGCAAGGGGGTGCTGGACCACATGGCCTTCTTCAGCACCGATGTGCAGCTTGCGCTGGACTGGGTGCGCGCCAAGGGCCTGCCCTTCCGCCTGCAGCGCGCGCCGGAGCCCTTCAACATCTGGCAGATCTTCTTCCCCGGCCCGAACGGGGAGGATGTGGAACTGGACTTCTCCCCCGAGGAACCGGCACCGCGCGGCTGGAAGGGCGAGACGATCACCGAGAAGACGCCGGTCTGAGGCCGCCATGGATCTCGGGCTGAAGGGCCGCAAGGCCATTGTCTGCGCTTCCTCCCGCGGGTTGGGCAAGGCCTGCGCCATGGCGCTGGCGCGGGAGGGCGCGCTGGTGGTGATCAACGGGCTGGACGCCACGCGCCTGACCTCGGCGGCGGCCGATATCGAGGCGACGACCGGCCACCGCCCCGCCGCCGTGCAGGCCGACATCACCACCGGGGAAGGCAGGGCGAAGCTGCTGGCCGCCTGCCCGGAGCCCGACATCCTGGTGAACAACAATGCCGGCCCGCCGCCCGGCAAGCTGGCGGACTGGGACGAGGCCGCCTGGATCGGCGCCTTCAAGGCCAACATGCTGCCGGCGGCGCTGCTGATCCGCGCGGTGATGCCGGGGATGCGGGCGCGGCAATTCGGCCGCATCGTCAACATCACCTCTGCCATGGTGAAGTCGCCGCGGCCGCATATGGGGCTTTCCACCGCCGCGCGCACGGCGCTGACCGCCTTCTGCAAGGGCATCAGCAAGGAAGTGGCGAAGGACAACGTCACCATCAACAACCTGCTGCCCGAACGCATAGACACGGACCGCCAGCGCTTCATGGCCAAGCGGATGATGCAGGCCCAGGGCATCAGCATGGAGGAGGCGCGGCGGCAGATCGCCGAGAGCGTCGCCGCCAGGCGCTTCGGCACGCCGGAGGAATTCGGCGATGCCTGTGCCTTCCTCTGCGCCGCCCAGGCCGGCTTCATCTCCGGCCAGAATTTGCAACTGGATGGCGGGAGCTATGAGGGGCTGATCTGAGCGGGGGCGGAAGCAGCCCAGCCGGACGGTCTGCCCAGCGCCGGCAGGCAGCCCGAACGGATTGACGGCCCCTTTCCTGGGGAGCCACCTGCTCCACCAGGAACCACGGCTATGGCCGCTCCAGCCCGGCTTCTCAGCCGGCTGCCCGTATCAATCCGAATGGGGCCGCGCTGGCCCCGGCGCCAGGGAGGCCCCGGGCTGGGCCATGCTGGCGCCGCCGAGGCCGGAATAGGTGACCTCGGGCTTGCCTTCTTCAGCGCACCCGGTCACCCGTGCCGTCCCCATGGTCGCGGTTGCGACCGAGCCCATACCTGAACCGGCGACCACGGGCTTCCCTTCCTCGCGGCATTCGAGAACGGTCAGAGGCGCCGAGGCGGGCGTTGCACCGCTCCGTGCCAACCTATCGCTCGCCGGCGGTGGGGTGGTGCAGGCGGCGAGTGCCGCACCGAGTGTCGCAACAAGAGCGAAGCGTGCTTTCATGGCCTGTCTCCAGACTGGATGTCCGAGATATCTTCTGGACAGAAGCAAGCTGCCCTCAATTTCCTCGGCACGAATTGACGCAGAGCAAGGTGCCTGCACGAGTATCCATTCACGAAGTCCTGCAACGAAGCGACGCCGGCTGCAGCCATGCCGATGCTCAACTTACCAGAAGCCAGTTTCGACTGAAGCATGGCGGGCAAAGTGGCCTTGCAGTGCAGCAGCACCCCACCGGGGCGCGTGCCGAAGTACATGGGAAATGGCACAGCGGGCCCTTTGCCGAGCCCGCTGCGCATCTCATACCAGTGGCCTGAATGTTCCGGCATGCCGAGCGCATGGAACTCCATCGCAGCAGGCTGCGATGGGGTCCCGTTCTGCGGCGTCGCCAGGTTTCGCGGAGCACACTGCCCGGCGGTCGCGGGTGGGAGAGCGCCGGCGCGCAGCCTCCTCGTCACGGCCGCGCGCCTGCCCTCCGGGC
>JAEWCI010000374.1 GCA_023390705.1 Pseudomonadota bacterium | reverse complement strand
TCGCATTTTCCGAGTCGCCGGCTGATTCCAGCCGGCTTGAAAATGCTCTGGCGGCATGAGCCAAGGCGGCCCTGCGGCCGCCCGGCATGGGCTATTCGCCGCCGCCCGTATCCGCCGCAAAGGGCGGCTTGAGCCAGAGCGGTTCCTTCAGCTTCTTCAGGAAGGTGGCATGCGCCGCCAGTTCCGCCTCGCTGGGCATGATCGGCCGCGGCGTGCGCGCGCCCTGCAAGCCATCCACCGCCGTTACCACCGGCACGGCGACGCTGGCGGCCAGATGGAGGCCGGGCTGGCGGCCGCCCATCAGCTCCAGATAGACATGCGCCAGCAATTTCACGTCCAGCAGCGCGTTGTGGCTGGTGCGCATGGAATTGTCGATGTTGAAGCGCCGGCACAGCGCGTCGAGGTTGTTCGGCATGCCGGGAAAGCGCTTCTTCGCCATCTCCAGCGTGTCGATCATCCGCGCGCGGTCCAGCTTCGGCCGGTTGCAGCGCAGCAGTTCGGCATCCAGGAAGCCGAAATCGAAGGGTGCATTGTGGGCGATGATGGCGGAATCCGCCAGGAAGGCTTCCAGCTCCTCCACGATCTCGGCGAATTTCGGCTTGTCGCGCAGATGCTCGTTGGTGAAGCCGTGGATGCGCGTGCTCTCGGCCGGCACGTCCCGTTCCGGGTTGACCAGGCTGTGGAAGTGCCGCCCGGTCGGCAGCAGGTTCACCAGCTCGATCGCCGCCACTTCCAGCACGCGGTCGCCGGTCAGCGGGTCCAGCCCGGTGGTCTCGGTGTCCAGCAGGATCTGGCGCGTCATGTCTTGCGGTATTTCCTGACGATGGCCCGGATGGCGCGCTGCGCGAAATGGCGCGACAGGCCGGTATGCACGAGGTAATCGGCGCGGCGGCGCTTCTCCCTGTCCGGCATCTGGCGGGAGAGGATGTAGCGCAGCCTTTCCTCCGTCATGCCGGGGCGGCGCAGCACGCGCCAGCGCTGCACCGCGGCCGGTGCCGTCACCACGATGACGGCGTCGCAGCGGCCGGCCCCCTTGGTTTCGAACAGCAGCGGCACGTCCAGCACCACCAGCCGCTCGCCCCTGCGGCGGGCGGCGGCGATCAGGCGGCGCTCGGCATCGCGCACCAGCGGGTGGACGATGCGCTCCAGGCGCTTCAGCGCCGCGCTGTCGCCCAGCACGGCGCGGCGCAGCGCCTCGCGGTCCACCTTGCCTTCGCGCACCGTGCCGGGAAAGGCGGCGCCAATCGGCCCGACGGCGCGGCCGCCCTTGGCCTGAAGCTGATGCACCGCCGCATCGGCGTCGAAGACCGGCACGTGCAGCCGGCGCAGCGTGGCGGTGGCGGTGGACTTGCCCATGCCGATGCCGCCGGTCAGCCCCAGTATCTTCATGGCGTCCGGTGCACCGGCTTCACGCTCCGCTCCCCGGCCGCTCCGCGGCCTGCGGCGCGGCGCGATCCGATGCGTGGAGGGGTATGTCCCCGCCGACGAACGCGCGCAGCTCCGCATCCACCACCGGCCTGGCGCCGAACCAAGCCTCGAAGCCCGGCCGCGCCTGGTGCAGCAGCATCCCCAGGCCCTCCACCCCGGCCAGGCCGCGCGCCCGGGCCGCCGTCACCAGCGGCGTCTCGCGCGGGACATAGACGATATCCGCTACCACCGCGCTTGCTGGCAGCGGCGCCAGGTCGATCTCCAGCGGTGGCTGGCCCTGCATGCCGAGCGAGGTGGTGTTGACCAGCAGCGCCGCATTCCCCAGCGGCGGCGCGGCGGCCACCTCGACCGGGCCGCCCAGTTCGCGCGCCAGCGCCTCGGCGCGGGCGGGGGTGCGGTTCACCAGGGTCAGGCGCGGGCAGCCGGCATCCAGCAGCGCCGCGGCGATGGCCCGCGCCGAGCCGCCGGCACCCAGCAGCACCGCCGGCCCGGCATCGGCGCGCCAGCCCGGCAGATGTTCGCGGATGCTTTCCAGGAAGCCCCAGCCATCGGTGTTGTCGCCACGGATGCGACCATCCTTGAAGACCAGCGTGTTCACCGCCCCGGCGCGGCGGGCCCGCGCGGAAACCTCGTCGCAGACCGCGAAACCGGCTTCCTTGTGCGGGATGGTGACATTGGCGCCGCGGAAGCCAAGGTCGGCCAGCGACCGCACCGCATCGGCGAATCGCTCCGGCCGCACCGGCAGGGGCACATAGGCACCGTCGATGCCATGGCGGCGCAGCCACAGCCCGTGCAGGCGCGGGGAACGGGAATGCGCCACGGGCCAGCCCAGGATGCCGGCAAGGCGTGCATGACCAGTCAGGATCGGCATGCCGCCAGCAAGCCGTGCCATCGCCGCGGGGTCAATGGGGCGGCAGCGCCGGGGTGCCGAGCACGCCGACGAAGGCGGCCAGGTAAGCGGCCAGCCGGGCGGCGCCCTCGCCGGGATCGGCCGGGGAATCGCCGGTCTTCTCGATCACCACTTCCAGCATTTCCGCCTGTCGGGGCGTGACGGTACAGGGGCAGCGCAGGGCGGCGGCGACATCCACCACCCCCTCGCGGTTCCAGATGAGGAAGCGGCCCTCGCGCAGGTCGAAGTTGAACTGGTGGAAGCCGCTGTAGCCCTCGGTCTCGGCCTCGTTCGGGAAATGCCGCAGCAGCACCAGCCCACCGGTGCGGGTCACCGCCAGCATCTGCTCGATCCCGCGCAGCGGGTCGAAGGAATGGTCCAGCGCGTTGCGGCAATGCACCAGGTCGAAGCCGCCCGCGGGGAAGAAGCTGGCCAGGTCCTCGGCCACCGCGAAGCCGGTGGGACAGGGCGGCGCGACGCCGTGGCGGGCACAGAGTTCGGCATAGAGCGCGCCCAGCGGGTCCGTGGCGGTGATCTCCAGCGCCATGCCGGGCAGTTGGTGGCCCAGGGAAGTCACCGGCCCGGCCCCGACATCCAGCAGCCGCGCCCTGTCCCGGCCAAGGCCGCGCAGCAATTCCGCGATGCGGGGGTCGAGCGGCGTGGCGGGGTCCATGCGGGCGCGGAAATCATCGGGCCAGGAAAGGCCGCCAGTGGCGAGCCACTGGTCCCAGAAATGCAGCTCCGGCGCGATGCCCCGCTGCCACTGGGCGAGCTGGGCGGTCAGCTTGTCCATCGGCCTGTCCAGCTCCCCCTTCGGCCCGGAAGGTATGGGCCGGGCCGGCGGTGGGCAAGTTGGCCCCGGGCGGCGGGAAGGTGCCGGGCGACGCCGCCTGCGGTGAGGCACAATCAGGCTGGCGTGCCGGAATGCCCAGCCCCCCTCGCGGCACATCGGTACCCCCCTGGGGGTACCCTGGTTGTGCCGGCGGCGCCTTCAGGCTCTACCCCTCCCCGTCCCGCGACAGGAGCCCGACCGCTTGTCCAGCCCCGCCGAGGCCGCCCCGGCCCTGGACCCCTTCCCCGCCCTGGCCGGCCTGCCCCGCCACCCGCCGCGCCCGGCGGCGCTGCTCGGCTTCCCGGCGGAGGTGGTGACCCATACCCGGGGCATGGGCGGGGCGCTGGCCATGTTCCCGGCCACCGCGCTGCCGGTCGCGCGCCATGCCGGCGCCGTGCTCATTCCCGCCGGCCCCTATCAGGCACAGTGGTACAGTGGTGGCGCGCAGGATGCCGAGGGCCGCTTCCTAGCCGCCTCCGGCCTGTATCAATGGGCGCAGTTCCTGCCGGTGGTGCGGCTGGAGGATGGCCCGCCCACGCCGCCCGAACTCACCCTGGAGGAGACGGTGCTGTGGGGCGGCTACCTGCCGGCGCATCATGGCCATTTCATCATCGACGGGCTGTCGCGGCTCTGGGCCTGGCCGCATGCCGGGGCGCGGCGCATCGCCTTCATCGGCGCATGCCAGGGCCTGACGCCGCTGATGCGGGCCATGCTCGCCGCCGCCGGCATTCCGGAGGAAGCGCTGCTCTTCGTCGAGCGGCCCACAAGGGTGAGGGAGCTGATCCTGCCCTATCCTTCCAGCATCTGCTTCTGGTCCTCCTCCCAGGCATGGGCGGAGACGGCGCGGCGCATCGGCGATGCGGCGGCGCCAGCCGTGCCGCGCAGCGGCCAGCCGCTCTATCTCTCGCGCAGCCGCTTCGCCCGGCGCGGCTGGGTGCGCGGCATCGCCGGGGAGGCGGCGCTGGAAGCCGTGCTGCGCCAGGCCGGCTTCGCCATCGCCTATCCGGAGGAGCTGGACCTGGCCGGGGCGGTGGCGCTGGTGCGGCGGCATGGCTGCCTGGTCGGGCAGATCGGCTCCGCCCTGCACTGGAGCGTGTTCGGCGCGCCGGAACCCATGCTGGTGGGCGTCGCCGCCCATCTGGTGCCACCCGCCTACCAGCTCTGCGACGAGGCAATCGGGGCGCGGGCGAGTTACATCTGGGGGCCGGATGCCGGCATCGCCGCGCCTGCCTGCCCGGAAGTGGGGCTGGAGCACCAGCCGGTGGCGCTGGATGTCGCGGCGGTGCTGGCGGGGCTGCGGGATCTGGGGCTGCTGCCGCCCGGCCTGGTGCCGCCGCCCGAAGCCGCGCGGGCGGCGGTGGAGGCCGAGTATCTCGGCTTCTGGCACCGCACCCTGCGGGAGCATGCCGCAGCCCACCCGCAACAGCCCGGCTATGCCAGCGCCGCGGAAGCCGTGGCGGCCAGGCTGGCAAGGCTGGCGCCCTGCGGCACGCCTGCCGCCACCGGGCCGCCACCCGCCCCTTGTGCCATCATGCCCGACCCGCCCCGCAAACAGTCCCGGAAAGCGCCCGGCCATGCAAAGCCACCCCGACCTGATCTTCGACCTGGGCGCCAACCAGGGCGAGGACACCGAATTCTATCTGGCCAAGGGCTTCCGGGTCGTCGGCGTGGAGGCCAACCCGCTGCTCTGCAATGCGCTGCGGGAGAAGCTGGCGGGGGCTATCGGCGAAGGACGGCTGGTGCTGCTGAACACCGGCATCTGGACCGAGGCGCGCACCGCCACCTTCTACGTGAACGAGGAGAACGACCACTGGTCCTCCTTCGACCCCGCCTATGGCACCCGGCAGGGCACGCGCTTCCACACGCTGGAAATCCCCTGCATCACGGTGCAGGACCTCTTCGCCCAGTACGGGTTGCCGCACTACCTGAAGATCGACATCGAGGGCGCCGACCGGCTGGTACTGGCGCAGATGCGCGGCATGGCGGCGGTGCCGCGCTACATCTCGGTGGAGGAATACGGGCCGCAGGCCTTCCGGGACCTGCATGCGCTCGGCTACCGGCGCTTCAAGGCGGTGCCGCAGGGCGACAAGCGCTGGGCAGTGCCGCCCAACCCGCCGCGCGAGGGCCGCTACGTCCACAAGAGCTTTTCCGGCCGCGATTCCGGCCTGTTCGGTGATGAGCTACCGGAACGCTGGGTGGAGCTGGAACCGGCGCTGGAATGGTTTACCCGGTTCGTCCGCACGGAATCCTTCGACTATGTCGGCCCGCCCGGCGAGTGGTGGGATATCCATGGGACGCTTTGAGCCCTCAGACGCCGGGCGCCGGCATCCGCCGGCCTGGCTGCGCGGCATGAGCCGCGGCGGCCATCCGGCCGCTCGGCCCTGCCGGGCCGCTTTTTCATGAGCCCTCAGACGCCGGGCGCCGGCATCCGCCGGCTTGG
>JAEWCI010000357.1 GCA_023390705.1 Pseudomonadota bacterium | reverse complement strand
GGCCTTGCCGACCGCCTGACGCGGCATAGTGAGATCATGGCCCGCAACTACCTCGTGACGATGGAGCGCGCGGTGGCTCGCGCCGCCGCGGGGGACCGGCCTTCCCGGGGGATGCTCCGGCAAGCGCGCGCCAGGGGCCATGCATGGCTCGCCCAGACCCTGCTCGAGCGGGGGGAGCGCGGCGCCGCGCGGAGGCATCTGCTCCGTAGCCTGTGCAGCGATCCCCTGCAGCCCCGCCGCCTCGCGGAGCTGCTCATGGCGATGCTGCCAGAGTCCCTCGATGCGGCGGCCCGCACCGCCCTGCGGCGAGGCCGCGGCAGCCCGGCGCCGCAGGCGGCCGGAGGGGCAGGCAGGTCATAGGTGCGGCGCCGCAGCGGGGAGAAGATGGTGACGAACGGCTATACCGCGGAGATCATCCGGACGCTCGGCCCGGCCCGCGCGCGGTGCGAGCGCCAACTGGCCGAGGGTGGCGTCACGCTCCCGCTCCAGAGCCGCATCGCCTGGGCGGAGATGCACCCCGGGACACCATCCTGGTTCGTTGCCGTGCGCGATGCAGCCGGTCTGTGCCGCGGCGGCATCGCGCTCGAGGTGGCGCGCAGCCGTGCGCTGCCTGGCCACCTGCTCCTCCGCGGCCGCCGCGTCGGCTCCGCGCTCGATGCCACGACCTGCGCGGCGGCGGTGGCGGCGCTCGTCCATCACGCGCGCTCCGATGCACGCATCCTGAGCGTCACGGTCGAGCTTTTCTCCCGCGATGCCGCGGCGCGGGAGATGCTGGGCCGGCTTCTCGCCGCCGCGGGCTTTGCGCGGGCCGCGGAGCCGCGGCATTACACGCACACGATCCTGGCCGACCTCGCGGGCAGCGACGAGGAGCATCTCGCCGCCCTGGGGTATTCGGTGCGCCGCAAGATCAGGGAGGTCGCGAAGCACCCGCTCGCCGTGCGCCCGATAACGAGCGTGGAGGACGAGCCGCGGATGCGCGCCCTGGTCCGCCAGACGGCGGCCCGCACCGGTTGCGGCTACGCGGACGGGAGCCTCGGGCCGGTCATCGCGCTCTCCGCTGCCCATCCCGGGCTGTCGCGCCTCGCCGGCCTTTACCGCACCGATCGGAACGGGCCCGACAGCCTGCTTGCCTTCGCCTGGGGGTGCAACCATGGCGACCACGTTGCCTACGACATCGGCGCATCCACCCGTGAGATTGATTTTGGGCGTGTCTCGCTCGGCTATCCGATCATCTGGGATCTCATGAGCTGGGCGCGACGCCATGGCGCGTCGTGGTTCGACCTCGGTGGCGTCACGGCGGGAAGCTTTGGCAGCGGCGATCCGCTCGGCGGCATCTCCGATTTCAAGCGCGCCTTCGCAAAGGAGGTGGTGCAGGTGGGTGAGGAGTGGACCCTGGTGCCGCACCGCGGGCGCGCACTGCTCGCCCGCGGCGTGAGCAATGGGGCGGCCTTCGTTTCCCACCTTCGCGCGCGCATCGCTGAAGGTACGCGGCGCTGCGCGCCTTCTCCCGCTGGCGCTCCCCGGCAGGCTTGCCGCGGATCTCGGCCTCGGCGGCATAGAGCAGGCGGATGCGCCGGAGCGCCTCGGTAGCGATCGGCGAGGTGCCGTTCCGTGCCAGGTCATAGAACCCGCGTCGGACATGCGACCAGCAGTAGGCCAGGGTGGCCGGGTCGGCGAGGAGGTCGGCGCGACCGCGCTGCGGCGCGTGCTGGCGGCGCTGCGCGGGTGATCCCGGGACCGCCGCCGGGGGTGCGGGTCTCCTCCTCCTGGCTGACCCGCTCCAGGGCGGCGAGTTGGGCTTCTGTCAGCACTAGGCCCTCCTGGGCCACCTTGGCCTCGAGCGCTTTCAGGCGCTTTCTCATGCTGGTGAGGTCGTAGCGCAGCCAGATGTTCCTCACCCCGAAGGAGGACACCGCAACACCCCGCTTGCGCAGCTCGTTCGCGACCCGCAGCCGCCGAGCACCAGCATGCCACCAGGCGTGAGCAGCCGCGGCCCGTTGCGCTCGGCGTGCAGGGCCCAGATCGCGTCGGCCTCGGCCTTGAGGCGCTCCAGCGTCCAGACGGGGCGCAGGCAGGCGGCGTTGTAGCCACAGATCGCCTCCCAGCCCTGGTCGGGGGTCAGGCGGCCCTCACGCACCTCGCGGACGAAGTGGCCGATTGCGGCGCTGGCGCCCTGGAAGCGGGTCCAGCCGTCCTGGGCACCCTCCCGCACCGGGGAGGTGAGCACGGCGTCGAGGCTCGGCCCGTCACCCTCCGGGGGGGGCCGGGCGCGCTCCTGGCCGGGCAGGAAGGGCATGGCGGCCACCGCCTCGGCGAACTCGGCGAGGCCCACTTCCCGCCGCGGGTCGTGGTGGCGAATGGCGACGACGCGCTCCGCGCCTCCCTTGCGGTAGACCGTGCCCGGCACGCGGATGGGCTGGTGGGCGGAGCGGAAGTGCGGGTCGCCGCCGACCTTCCCGGCCATCTCGCCGCGGAGCCGGCACAGCCGGGCCAGGTCTTCGCCCTCCGCGGGCTCGGTGAGCCGCCACCAGGCGGCACGGCATCCAGGGTGGGCGCCAGCATGCGGCTGTCATGCCGGTTGGCCGGGCTCAGCGTCAGGCCGAGCGGCGTGCCTTCCCCATCGACGACCAGGTGCCGCTTGGTGCCTGCCTTGCCACGGTCCGCCGGATTGGGTCCGGTCTCCGCGCCCCCCTTGGGCGCGCAAGGCGGCGCTGTCGAGCGAGGCCCGGTGCCAGTCCAGGCGGTCGGCGCCACGCAGCCGCTCCAGCAGTACCCGATGCAGCGCCGCCCAGACCCCGGCGGCATGCCACTCCACCAGCCGCCGCCAGCAGGTCTTGCCGCTGCAGCCCATCTCCGCAGGCACGCCCCGCCATTGGATGCCGGTGCGCAACACGAAGAGGATGCCCGCCAGCACCACACGGTCCGGCACCCGGGGGGTGGCCGCCCTTTGGGCGAGCCGGTTCGGGCGGCAACAGCGGCTCGATCGCCGCCCAAAGATCGTCAGCAACGAGAGGGGCTGCCATCCACCCCCAACGCCCAAAACCAAGTTATCTCCACAGTTCTAAATCGGCCAAGTCCCCGGGTCCGGAGAGAATGCGCCCTCCGGAGAGAGAATTCCGGCCCGCTCCGTCCCCGGCACTCCCAAGCTCCCTTCGCCAACCCTGGCGCAACCTGCGCTTCCAGGCGTCATCCGACCAACTGGAGAGCGAGTTTGTAGGAAGGAATGGTGTCCCATCTGCGATGAAAGTGAGAACTGGATTGAGACCGCACCAAACCCGAAGGTAAGCCACGGTTAAGGTGGCTGATGATCCACGCCCGTCTTGGTCAGTTCGGCTCGGATCTCCTGCAGCGTCATGTCCGACTTCTGCTCAACAAGGCGCAGGATCAGCGGGGCATGCACCTCGATGTGCGCCGAACGCCGGTCTCCACCGAGCGGCCCCGGTGCAACCGAACCTGCCTGTCGCGCCAGCGCGACCCAGCGGGCTGCGCTTGAGGCGCTAACCCCGAAGCGGACCGCCGCCGCCCGGCAGGACGCCCCAGCAGCCACCGCCACCACTACCCATTCCCGCAGATCCACCGACAACGCCTTGGACACGCCCACCGGTTTCCTCGCCGAGGGGCAACTGAATTACCCCCAGCCAGCCATGGAGGTCACAAGCGATTCAGTCAGGCCGGAAACCGCTCTAACGTGAGCAGCCCACATAAGCCATGGCATCGAGACCGGCGCACCCGGGGTTGCGCGGCGGGTACAGGCACCCCATCTCGCTATCGTCAGCCTCGTTTGGTTCGGCCTGCTCTCCTTGCTCATGATCGAGCGCCGAGCCCGGTGTCCGTCTCCCCTCGAAGTTCGATTCGTCTCACGATGTCGTGGGGCGGCACTCTGTCATGAACGGAACATCGCCATGTCAATCGGCACCGTGAAGTGGTTCAACGCGACCAAGGGCTTCGGCTTCATTCAGCCCGACGACGGTTCGAAGGATGTCTTCCTGCATATTTCGGACGTCCAGCGCGCTGGGCTGCAGGACCCGCGCGAGGGCGACAAGCTGGAATACGAGCTCCAGCGCGGCCAGCAGGGCAAGACCTCGGCCAGCAACCTCAAGCTGGTCTGATGGATGCGCGGCGGGACGGCGTTTGCCGTTCCGCCTACATCACGGGGCGGGCGCCGTGGCGTCCGCCTCCTGGCTTCCGCATACCGTGCGGGCCCGATCGTGGATCACGCGAGCATCCGCGGGTTTGCGAAGACTGAAGAAGCCCGGGACGGCAGCCGGTCCGATGCTGCCGTGAAGGACAACGTGAACTCAGTATCACTCCAAGCCTCGACAAGGCTCCATGCCGCGGCCGACCCTGCCGTATCGCCTCAGCCCGTCAGCGCCTCGAGAAGCTCCGAGCCTTCGGGCCTGACTCCGGACGAGATTCGCCGGATCGTCCTCGACATCATCGGCTGACGGAAGGGCGACGGGGCGCGCGGGCCGCCCGGCCGCCTGGTCCCTGCGGGGACCAGACCCCGTCCCGCGAGGATCACTCATGCAACCCCACGGCTTCTCGGTCGGCCAGAGCGTCGAACTCTTCCCCGGCAGGTATGACGGCAACGTCCCACGCGGAGCCTACACGGTCCTGCGCCTTCTCCCGAACGACGGCTCCGATCGCGAATACCGCGTGCGTCATCAGCGTGACGGGCATGAGCGCGTCGTGCGGGAGAGCCAGCTCCGCCCCGGCCAGGCTTCGTTCTTCCGCTGAGGCCGTATCCCGGCGGGCCGCTGCCCGCCGTGCGAAGCGCAAGAGGTGCCTGCGGCCGTGCCGGGGGCAAGGGACATCGAGTTCAACCGGCGGTCTGGGCGAGGCGGAAGACGACCGCATAGTGGCACCCGGCCGCGGCGACCACCAGGGTGTGCCAGAGGGCGTTGTGGTAACGCAGCCGCGTCGAGAGGTGGACGACGACGCCAAGGCTGTAGAGCAGGCCGCCAGCGGCCAGTAGCAACAAGTCCCGGAGCGGGAGCGCTGCCACCAGCCGGTGGAGGGCGGCGACCCCGGCCCAGCCGAGCAGCAGGTAGGCGAGGATCGAGACCCGTTCGAACCGCGCAGGTGCCAGCAGCTTGAGCAACGCGCCACCAACCGCGCCAGCCCAGACCACGCCAAGCAGACCCCAGCCCCAGGCACCGCCGATGCCGATCCCGGCGACCGGCGTGTAGGTGCCGGCGATCATGACAAAGATCGCCGCATGGTCCAGTCGCCGCAGCAGCGCCCTGCGGCGGCACTTGCCGGCCATGTTGTAGAGCGCCGAACAACCGAGCATCGCCAGCAGCCCCACGGCGTAGAGGCCGAGCGCGACCGCGGGTCCCAGCCCAACAGGCCGTGGAAGGGCTGCGGCGAGTGCGGCGCAGGCCACGAGCGCAGCGGCAAGGCCCAGGCCGTGAACAGCCGCGTCGGCGATCCTCTCGCCACGTCCGTAGCATGGGACATCACGCGGACCGCCGGACAAGCCCGAATACCCGCGCCGTCAGGCCAGATGGGGAAGCAGGTTCCGGGCGAGCATCACCGTCCGCTCCAGCGCTGCCTCGGAGAAATGCCCCCGCCGCGCCGCGCTGGGATGGCAGCCATGGACGACGAGATTGCCCGAGGGCTCGTCACGAAGCCACCAGAGGCCGGTGGCCTCGTCGTGCTCGCCATGCCAGTCCGGGATGCCGCCGAGTGCTTCGCCAAGGATGCCGAAGTCATCGAGCGAGCCCACGAAGACGAGGCTCCGCCGCAGGCCGGCGAATTCCTCGCGCAGCGCGGCCGCGCAGATCGCCTGCTGACGCTCGATGATCTCCGGTGGCCAGCCCTGGGGCGCACCCTCGCTCCAGCCGATCTTGAGCAGGTTCGACCAGCCCCAGCGCTCCGTCGTCGTGTCGTAGGATCCGCCAAGCAGCGCGCGCGTCAGCCCGTCGAGGAAGAGCCAGAGCGGCGTGTGGGCGAGGGCATGCGGACCCCGGTCGCAGAGCCTGGCGGCCCTCTCGTGGCACGCCTCGAAGCTCTGCTCGCCCTCCGCGCCGTAGACTCCCTCGGTGGCGGCCCCGACCCAGTAGATGCCCCCCGCCTCGGCCAGGCGCCGGCCGGCCCAGGGCAGGAACAGACCGGCGATGCCCGCGCGCTCAGGCACGGCAGGGGGGAAGCCCTGGTCGATCAGTTGGATGCGCAGATGCGCCAGTCTCTCGAAGGTCGGGCGGGTCATCAGGGTCGGCATTGATCAGGCCTCGGCGCTGTGCGCTGATTCGTGGACCGCGCCGGCCCTGCAGCGCAGGCTCGGCGGCGCCGTCCTCGCCAGTGGCGAGACGCCGCGAGAAGCATTGGGCACCCGGCCGAATAGGCCTGGGTCCGATGATGGCTCCGCACTAGCATGGCAGCGATTCCCTACAGACAACTTCAACGCACCGGGCGCCGTTCCGGTCCCCTGTGTGTCGGATCACGCTGGATCTCCAGGGTACCGTATCTCCGGACATGTGACAGGAGGTGATCGCGAACCGCCAGCGCCGGATCGCGGCCGGAAGACACGAGCGTTAGGGTCATGCCATACGCCACGAGAGGACCACTTCCCAGCAAACGCTCTGGTGGCGAGGCCACTTCATCCACCCAGAGGGATTGGAGCCTCCTTCTGTCCTTGATTCTCCCGGCCGCCCCCGAAGCCGGGGATGCATGCGATCATCGTCGAGCCGCGGGACAGCGGGTGAGACAGCGGAAAGCCGGAGAGGAATCCGGCGGCCGGTGGCCGCAATTCGCGCCATCATGCATCGTCACCGGGTCACACGCGGTTCTGTGATGACGGGTTGTAGTCCCTTGTCGCCATATGAACCTGCAAGAACCGCCAGACGATCCAGGTTGCGGCTTTGGTAGCCTATCCCTTGCCGCATGGGGAACTTTGCCGCGGCGCCCAGAGCAGGCTGTTGACGGGCCGGAACAGCTCCGGCGACCGAAACGGTGCAAGCCTTGGCACAGGAGCCCATTCATGCTCACACGCACGCAAACCACCTCCCTCGTCTTTCGGCATTCCTTCCTGCTGAACGCCGCTGAAGGGCTGCAGCCGGCCGGCACCTATACCGTCGAAACGGAGGAGGAGTTGCTCGAGGGCTTGTCTTTTCCAGCTTACCGGCGCGTCTCGACCACCATCACCCGCCAAGTGACCCGCACAAACGCATTCGTACAAGCGATCCCCGTTGACCCACGGGAACTGGCAGAGGCGCATGAGGCCGACGGTGACTGAAGACTGCAGTGACTGAGCATTGAGCACATCCGGATAGAGCGGTGGGCCTCCATGCGCGATTATCCGAACGACAAGGAATGGAGACCATGACCGGCTTGAAGAGGGCTGCTGCAGCCCCGCATCCACGCTGGGACGGAAGGCGTGTGTTGTTCGAGATCATCGACAAGAACCGCAGTGTAGCTTGCGCAATCTCGCTGAATGCCCTGCAGGATCTGAGTGAGCAACGGCGCTTCCAGCCGGCGGATCTGCTCAAATGCTTCGCCGCTGCGCGTGAGCGGATCGAGGCGATCGCGCACAGCAAGCTTCGGGCGCGGTCCAGGAGCGTGTCTGGCCTGCTGAACATCTGGTCCGACGACATCGATGATTCTCCACCGGCCAACGCACCCGTCGCGGCGCGACCGGCGAAGGCGCTCCGAATGGTTTGAACGTACTTTCGCCCGGACACATCGGGCTTACTGCATAGGAGGATGACATGGCCAAGGGTCAAAAGCGGAGCAATCGAGAGGCCAAGAAGCCCAAAGCTGCTAAAAAGCCGATGCCGGTTGCCGTGTCGCCTTTCTCGCGCGAATCGCCGCCAAAGCGACCGGTGCCCGTTCGAGGCGGTACCTGACGGCCCTGCCATTCCGCAAAGGTCAGGCGGCCAAGGCAGACCAACGTACCGGCCCGAGGGAATGCGAAGCGTGTTCGGATTGATAAGGGTACTCCTCGGTAAGATCCGCTACCGCCGACGCTGGGGCACGCTCGCCGCAGCGGCCGAGGCGGCTGCCGACAGTGCCACCGCCGATCTTGACCGGCGCGAGCAGAGCCGGAATGCCCGGCACCGGAAACCTCCTCCGCTTCGGCTCGATGACCGGGCAACAGCTGGGCAGCCGATTTCCCCGTCCGTCTCCTCCTCGTCCGCTGTGTAGCATGCGAACTCGGGACAATATCAGAGCCCGTCCACGAACATCTATTGAGTTTTTAATGGCTTGCTGAAGAATTCCTGCGGGCAGTGGTGGGGGGCCTGCGATGTGGACGGTGGCGGATCGGGAGCGGTACGGCCGTGACGGGCTGCGCTACCCGAGCGATCTGACGGATGCCGAGTGGGCGCT
>JAEWCI010000311.1 GCA_023390705.1 Pseudomonadota bacterium | reverse complement strand
CCGTGGTCCAGCACCATCCGTACCGCTCGTTGCCGCACCTCAGGCGAAAACCGGTTCGACGTCTTCTTCGTCATGGCTCCAACCTCTCAAGGTTTGAAGCCTCCGGCAAACCCGGGGCGGTTCAGCGGAACTGCTGACAGCTGGCCGGGCATTTTGGCGACGCGCGACCCTGATGCACTCATCCCGGCGCGCCTTTGTGTTGCCACACAAAGGCGCCCTCAGTCGCCGGCGCCGCCTTCGGCGGCTTGGCTACGCCGCATGAGCGGCGGCGCCCATTCGGGCGCTCGGCCGGCTGGCCGGCCGCAGGTCAGGACTTCGGCTCGGCGGTATCCTACCGATCGGCATGAATGCCGACCGGTATGAGGCATTCGTGATGCGCGCAGCCGCCACACCGGGGCGCGATACCGGGCGGCAGAAGCCAGGAGTTCTGCCGCCCGGTATCAGCCGCGCAGGTTGAAGCGGTTGATCACCCCCTCCGAGCGCGCCTTGTCCTCCAGCACCAGGGCACGGAAGCTTTCCGGGTCGGTGCGCTCGGTGGCTTCGACGCCCGACTCGCTCAGCTTCCGCCGCAGCTCCGCATCCGCCAGGCTGGCGTTCAGCGCCGCGTTCAGCCGCGCGAGGATATCCGGCGGCGTGCCGGCACGCGCTTCGATCCCGGTCCAGGTGAAGGAGATCAGGTTCGGGAAGCCCTGCGCCACGGAAGTCGCCACTTCCGGAAGCGCCGCCAGCGGCGTCCGGTAGCTGACCGCGATCGCCCGCAGCTCGCCCGACCGCACCGCCGCCCTGATGCCCGGGAAGGGAATGAGGTAACATTGGATCCGCCCGGCCAGCAGGTCCGTCAGCAAGGGGCCGGTGCCGCGGTAGCGCACCTCCTCCACCTCGATCCCCAATTCCTGCCCCACCAGGTATGAGGTGTAGCTGATGCTCGGCGAGCCGAACCGCAGCGGCTCGCTGCGGCTGCGGCCATGGGCCTGCAGCTCCCGCAGGTTCCGCGCCGGCACGGAGGGATGCACCACCAGCACGTTCGGGCTGATGCCGACCAGGCCGACCGGCGCGAGCACCTCGAGCGGGTCGAAGCTCATCGGCGTGCCCAGCGCGCGGGCCACCAGCACCGCGCCGGTGGAGAACATCAGCGAATAGCCATCGGCCGGCGCCTGCAGCACCGACTGCACCGCCGGCACCCCGCCGCCGCCGCCGCGGTTCTCCACCACGATCTGCTGGCCGAGTTCGGCGCCCATGCGGGAAGCGACGGCGCGGGCGGTGATATCGGTGCCACCGCCGGCGGCATAGCCCACCACCAGGCGGATTGGCCGGTCCGGGTAGGAGGAGGCGAGCGCCGGCGCCGCCAGGGTGCCAGCCGCCAGCGCCAGGAGCCCGCGGCGCGGCAGGGAAGGCAGGCTGATACCCGGCATGCTGTTTCCTCCGTCTGTTCGGGCCTCACTCTGGCATCTTTCGAAGAACCCGGTCCAGTTCACGGCCGCGCGCCGGATGGGCTTGGCAAAGCCGGCCGGCGGGCTGCCTGCACAATGCAGGACGTGCAATCGAACCGGATGCGCCAACGCCGCCATTGCCGCAGGCCGGGACGCAGCGTGATCGGAAACCGCTTTCGCAGGGTGCTGGAAACCGCCTGCCAACCCCTCTTGTGGCATGACCGGGCGCCTGCCCCCGGGCTTGCCCCGGGGGTGGCCCCGCCATCTCCAGCCTGCTGTATTTTCGCATTTTCCGAGTCACCGGGTGATTCCACCCGGCTTGAAAATGCTCTGGCGATGCGCGGCTCACGCTCGCGCATGACCGAAAGGCCCCAATCGCCCCTTCTCAGCCGCCTTTTCAGTGGGCAGCGCCAGGAAGCGGGCGGAACAGGCTTGCGGTTGGCCTCCGCCGAAGACGGTAAAGGGCGAGGCCCATCACCCCCGCCCCGAAGAGGGCTATGCTGGCTGGCTCGGGAACTGCACGGACCTGCCCGGCGAAGGAACAGGCGCCGGTGATGTTGCAGGGGTAGTTGCCCAGATCCGTGTTGTAGAATCCGGTGACGCTCCCGCCGGTCAAGGTGAAGCCGATGCCGTCGAACTCATCGGTGTATCTGATGGAACCCGACAGGCTTCCGCTGGGGCCGAAGGTCAGGCCGAAGGACCAGTAGAGGGCGGAGCCCTTCGGGATGCCGGTAAAGTCCTCCAGCCCTGCCGTGAATCTGGTCCCGGCGGTGATGGAAAGCGCCGTCACGCCGTAGTCGCTCAACTTGACCGGGTCCGGATAGGCCCGGCAATACCCGCCGCTGGAGCAGGAGAACCCGGCGCTGATCGCCGTCTGATCGGCGACCACGGCATCGTCCAGCGCAAAGGTCAGCGAGACACCCAGGCTGCCGGCCGGGATGCCCCCGATCCCGCCGGTCGGCGTGCCGTAGGTTTGACTGAAGGTGTAGACCACATCGGCTGCTGCGGGCGCCGGAACCGAAACCCCCAGTCCCAGGGTGGCGATCACGGCAAAGTCGGAAAATCTCCGAAGCCGTCGTGCCATGTCGTGTCCTCCGGCACCAAATGTTCAATCGTACACCGTAGATATTTTAAGCATTCGGCATCGGAGTAGGGCTGTAACAATCCTGTGCTGCCGGCGCAGGAAGTCCCGCGTCGGGCATCAACCTCCCCTGGGACAGGCTGGTCAGGAGAGGAGTGGCGGTTTGCGGCAAGCCCCCACCGTCGCGGAGTGAGGATGGACCGGAAAACCGCCAGGCCTGACACTGCCAGGGCGAAGGCACCCGTCAGGCAGGCGCTTCGTGACACTCGCCACACGGTCGAACGCGGCGCCCTTTGCTGCCGCCAGCCATGACGCAGGCTGGCGACAAATATCCTATGACCCGGCGACCGCCGGAACCGCCTTCACCCGGGTGCCGAGGCGGGCGAGCAGCGCCGGAATCTCCGCCGCCGACCGGGCGGGGCTGAACAGGAAGCCCTGCGCCTCGGTGCAATTCTTCTCGGCCAGAAGGCGCAGTTGCTGTTCGGTTTCCACCCCTTCGGCCGTGGTGACGATGCCGAGCCGGTCGCAGAGCCCGGTCACTGCCCGGACGATGGCGGCGTCCGTGTGGCGCCGGTCCAGGTCGCGCACGAAGGCACGGTCGATCTTCACCTTGTCGAAGGGGAAGCTGCGGAGGTAGCTCAGCGAGGAATAGCCGGTGCCGAAATCATCCAGGGCGATGCGCAGGCCGAGCGCGCGCAGCCGGCGCAGCGTCGCCAGCGTCGCCTCGGTCTGCTGCAGCAGCACGCCTTCGGTGATCTCCAGCTCCAGCCGGTGCGGCGCCAGCCCGGCATCGGCCAGCGCCTCCGCCACCGCCTCCACCAGGCGCGGCGCGCGGAATTGCGCGGGCGAGAGATTGACGGCGACGCGCACCGCCGCCGGCCAGCCGGCCGCCTGGGCGCAGGCCTGGCGCAGCACCAGTTCGCCCAGCGGGATGATGAGGCCGATCTCCTCGGCCAGCGGGATGAATTCGGCGGGCGGGATCATGCCCCGTTCGGGGTGCCGCCAGCGCACCAGCGTCTCGAAGCCGGTGATGGCGCGGCTGTGGACCTCCACCACCGGCTGGTAGTGCAACTCGAACTCGTGGCGATCAAGCGCCCGGCGCAGGTCGATCTCCATCCGGCGGCGGGCCTGCACCTGCGCGTCCATGCCGGGCTTGAAGAAATGGACGCAGCCCTTGCCTTCCTGCTTGGCGCGGCGCAGCGCGAGGTCGGCGTTCTTCAGCAGCGTGTCGGCAAGGCCGCCCCCCTGGGCGGACAGGGCGATGCCGACCGAGGCGCCGATGACGATCTGATGCCCCTCGACAATGAAGGGTTCCGACAGCGTACGGATCAGCCGGAGCGCGACATCGGCCACCGCCTTCGGCTGCGACGCCGCTGCCCCGTCCAGCAGCACGGCGAATTCGTCGCCGCCCAGCCGGGCCACCATGTCGCGATTCCGCATGCAGCCCAGCAGGCGGCCGGTCGCCGCCTTCAGCAGCGCGTCACCCACCGCATGGCCCAGCGTCTCGTTCACCTCCTTGAAATGGTCCAGGTCGAGATGCAGCAGGGCCAGGTGCCCGTCACTGCGGGAAAGCCCGGCCAGGGCGGATGAAAGCCGTTCCTGCAGCAGCATCCGGTTGGGCAGGCCGGTCAGCGGGTCGTGGCGGGCGTAGTGCTCCAGCCGCGCCTCGGCCGCCCGGCGCTCGGTCACGTCCTCGAACACCGCCAGCCAGCCGCCATCCGACAGAGGCTGATGGCCTATGGCGGCGGTGCGGCCATTGCCCAGGTCGCAGGTGAAGGAACCGGCCTGCCGCGCCGCCACCAGCGGCACCAGGCGCGACACCACCAGGGCGGCATCGCCTCCGGCCCCGGCCGCCGCCGCCGCAACCTCCGCGAAGCTCGCACCGGGGCGCAGCAGCTCCCGCCGGTAGCCGATGATCTCGCCGCATTTGAAATTGGTCAGGGAGAGACGGCCATCGGCGCCGAATTTCCACAGCCCCTGCGCCATGCCCTCCACCACCTGGCGAAGCTCGGCGTGCTGCGCGGCCAGGTCGCCCTCGCGGCCCAGCCCTTCCCTGGCCGGAACGGACCGGGTCCCGGCGCCGGCTGCCTGGGCTCCCGGGGCGGCGCCCCGGGCGCGCAACTGGCGGCGCATCGCCAGCAC
>JAEWCI010000297.1 GCA_023390705.1 Pseudomonadota bacterium | reverse complement strand
GCCGAAGGCGGCGCCGGCGACTGAGGGCGCCTTTGTGTGGCAACACAGAGGCGCGCCGGTATTAGAGCCGGCCGCGGACGGCCGCAACCGCCCGGGAGCATGAACCGGCTCCGCACCCAATGACCTGCACCGGATTGCGTTCGGAGCCGAACGCCGATCCGCTGTAGGCTGGAACGCCGCCGCGGATCACGACGGGACAGGGCTGCCATGCCGGAAGACAAGCCGCCGCGCAAACGCATCAAGCTCGCCCTGCAGGGCGGCGGCTCGCATGGCGCCTTCACCTGGGGCGTGCTGGACCGCCTGCTGCGCGACCCGAGGCTGGAGATCGAGGCCATCGTCGGGACCAGCGCGGGGGCGATGAACACGGCGCTGCTGGCCGACGGCCTGGCCGCCGGCGGGCCGGAGCTGGCGCGGCGGATGCTCGCGGCTTTCTGGGAAAGGCTCGCGGCCCTGGCGCGCTGGTCGCCAGCCCAGCCGACCCCGCTCGACCGCCTGGGAAGCCCGGGCAACATGGATTTCTCGCCCGGCTGGCACCTGATGGACCTGATGCTGAAGGTGTTCTCGCCCTATCAGCTCAACCCCGGCAACCACAACCCGCTGCGCGAGGCGCTGGAAGCCTGCGTGGATTTCGCCAGGCTGCGCGCCGCCGCCGCGCCGGCCGCCTTCGTCTGCGCGACCAATGTGCTGAACGGCAGGCTGCGGGTCTTCGCGCGGCGGGAGATGACGGCGGCGGCGGTCATGGCCTCCTCCTGCCTGCCGCAGCTTTTCCACGCGGTGGAGGTGGACGGCGCCTGGTACTGGGATGGCGGCTATTCCGGCAACCCGCCGATCTTCCCGCTGATCTACATGGGCGGCTGCCCGGATATCCTGATCATCCAGCTCAACCCCATCAACATCCCGGAAGTGCCGCGCGACATGCGCGGCATCATGGACCGCATCAACACCCTCGCCTTCAATTCCTCATTGATGCGGGAGATGCGGATGATCCGCTTCGTGACCGAGCTGATAGACCGCGGCGACCTCGACGGCTCGCGCTACCTGCGGCTCTACATCCACAGCATCGATGCCGAGGAGGAATTGGCGAGCCTCAATGCCTCCTCCAAGCTCAACGCCGATGCCGGTTTCCTGCGCCACCTCTTCGCGCTGGGCGTCGAGCGCGCCGACAGTTTCCTGGCGGCGCATTTCGACGATATCGGGGTGCGCTCCTCCACCGATGTCGAGACGAAATTCTGCTGAAGCCTGCTATTCCACCCTTGCGCCGCTGTCGCGCGCCGCCTGCGCCCAGATCGGCGCGTCATGGCGCAATTGGGCAGCGAATTCCTCCGGCCCCAGCCCGGTGAAGACCAGCCCCATCTCGCGCAGCCGGGCACGGCTTTCCGGCGGGCGGATCACCTGCAGCACCGCATCGGCGAAGCGCCGCACGATGGCGGGCGGCGTGCCGGCGCGCATCGCCAGCCCGTTGAAGCCAAGCAATTCCAGCCCGCCACGATAGCCCAGTTCGGCGAAGGTCGGCACCTCCGGCAGGGTGTCTATGCGCTGCGTCCCGGTGACGGCCAGGGGGATCAGCTTGCCGTCGCGGATCTGCGGCACGCTCACCGCCTCGTCGTTGATGGAGAGGAAGGCGTTGCCCGCCACCACGTCCAGCACGGCGGGCGAGGAGCCGCGATAGGGCACGTGCGACATCTGGATCCCGGCCACCTTCTCCAGCATCGCGCCATAGAGATGGCTGGCCGAGCCGACGCCGAAGCTGGCATAGCTGAGCTGCCCCGGCCGCCGCTTCGCCTCCTCGATCAGCGCCGAAAGGCTGCTGATGTTGCGGTCGGGCCGCAGGGTCAGCACCAGCGCGGCGGTGCCGAACTGCACCGCCGGCGCCATGTCGCGGAAGGTGTCGTAGCCGGGATTGGCGTGGATGATGGGGTTGATCAGCGTGGTCGAGGCGTTGACGTAGAGCACGGTGTAGCCATCGGCCGGCGCCTGCAGCGCAGCCTGGGTGCCTATCATGCCCTGGGCGCCCGCGCGGTTGTCCACCACCAGGGGCTGCGGCAGCACGCCGCGCAGCTTTTCCGAAAGCCAGCGGCCGACGATGTCGGTCTGCCCGCCCGGCGGATAGGGAGCGATGAGGCGGATAGGCCGGTCCGGCCAGGTGGCGGCCGGCTGCGCCGCGGCCGGCAGGGCGCCGAGGAGAGGCGCGGCGAGCAGGGAACGGCGGCGGATCATGCACGCCTCCCGGCAAGGCTGGAAAGGCGGCAGCCAAAGTATGTCATGACGTCATCCTCCCGCGGCGCCTTTGGCGCCTTCGCGGGAAGGTTACAGTGGTTTGCGTTCAGGTGTGAATGCAAACCGCCGTAGCGCATCGTCTGTCGGCCAGCCTCCCGCCCCCCGGCATCCACGCCCATCCGCGATCTGCTCCGGGCTGGATCCTCGCCGACCGGGAATGCCCGCCGGCGTGAGCGGGCCTGTTGCAAGGAGGGTCAGGCGTCCTCGCCGTCCTTCACGGTGGCGGTAGGGTCCTGCCCGGCGCCGGGGGCGGAAGGCGGCCTGGGCCGCGGCGCTCCGGGCGGTGCCAGGTCGCGGTTGCCGGTCACCCGCCAGCCCTGTTCGCCCAGCCGGGCGATCAGGGTTTCGTGCAGGTCGGCGCCGTATTCTTCCCGCACGAAGCCGTCCTCGGCCAGCAGCAGGGTGCCGCGGTCGTCGGTCTGGATGGTCAGCTTCTCCGCCCCGGGCTTTTCCAGCACCGTCTCGCGCATCACTCGTCTCCTGTCACGGCGACGGCAACGCGCGAGGCGGTCCGGGGTGGCAGGGTTATCGCGCCGCCTGGCGGGCGCTGCCACCGTGCCGCCGTTCGTCGCGGAAATCGCCGTCGCGCCAGTTGCGGTCCTTGCGGTCCGAGGGTTCCGGCACCTGGTCACGGAAATCGGCATTGCGCCAGGCCTCGCGG
>JAEWCI010000280.1 GCA_023390705.1 Pseudomonadota bacterium | reverse complement strand
GCGTCGTGGGCTCCGGCAACATGCCGGGGACGGGTGGCACGCCGAACCAGCCGTGATCCAAGCGGTCCAGAGCGGTTTCACCCTTCCGTGCACGGCGAAACCACTCTGGCCTTCGTTTCTGGCGCCTTTTCCATGACGGTCGGATGCAGGCGTTCGGCCGTGCATCCCGGTTGAAAATACGTCGGCCTGCCATCGGCGCGCCCGCCCCCTCCCCCGGCGGAAGGAGAGCGCGCTGACCGGACGCCCTTTCGGGCAGCGTCGTGCGGCAACCCGATCCCACGCCGCCTCCCGCGGGCAGGGTACTCGGGCAGGGTACTGGACGTCGCGCAAGGGATGGCAGCCGCGCGGCTGCTCAACGCGGGCGTCCTCTCTGGCGGGCGGCCGCGATGCGCTCATCGCTCCCGCCCGCGCGTGGCATCGGCGCGCCGTATCGCCGGCCGGCCCGGCGCCGCACCGGCGGCACCGGAAGCACTTCGCATGGCTTCCCTGGCCCGGCCCGGTTCCCGGCCACCTGTCCTGCGGCAACCGGGCGAGATCAGCGGAGCGGGCGCGACATCCGCATCCAGCGCTGCTGCTCCCAGCAGGTTGCCCTGGAGGACCGGTTCACGTCCGGGGGCGATTCCACGCCCGCGCGATCTGCATTAGCCTCCCCATCTCCCACCGCCGATGACGGAGTCCGCGATGCAGCAATGCCCCTATGACCGGGTCATCCTCGGCGACCTGGTGCTCCCGGACGGCGTGCTGCCAGGCGGCTATGTCGCGGTGCGCGGCGAGAGCATCGCCGCCATCGGCCAGGGCGCGCCGCCGCCCGCCGCCGCGATGGAAGACTACACTGGCAGGCTGGTCCTGCCCGGGCTGGTGGACGGGCACATGCACACCTCCTCCGCGATCGGCTGGGAGGGGATAGAGGGCGCATCCCGTACGGCCGCGGCCGGCGGCGTCACCACCTGCGTGGACATGCCCTACGACATCCCCCGCCCGGTGACCGATGCCGGCATCCTGGCGGAGAAGATCGCGGTGGTGCAGGCGACCAGCCATGTGGACATGGCGCTCTACGGCACCATCCGGAAGAGCGGCGGGGTGGACGCCATTGCCGGGCTGGCCGAGGCGGGCGTCTGTTCCTTCAAGCTCTCCACCTATGAATACGACCCGGTGCGCTTCCCGCGCATCGACCACCCCACCATGGTCGAGGCCTTCCGCGAGATCGCCAGGACCGGGCTGATGGTGGCGGTCCACAACGAGGACCAGGAGCTGGTGATGCGGCTGACCGAGGCGGCGAAGGCCGCCGGCCGCACCGACCCGATCATGCATTGCCGCACCCGCCCGCCGCTGGCCGAGAACATGGCCAATCTGGAGATCTTCGAGATCGGGCTGGAGACCGGCGCGCATGTCCACATCGCCCATTCCTCGGTGGCGCGCGGCTTCGAACTGGCCGAGACCTTCCGCGGCATGGGCGGCCAGGCCACAGGCGAAGCCTGCATCCAGTATCTCTGCATGACGGAGGAGGACCTGCCGCGCCTGCAGGGCTTCGGCAAGTGCAACCCGCCCTTCCGCACGGCGGCGGAGGTGGAGCGGATGTGGCAGAGCCTCGCCGCCGGCAAGGTGGCCTATGTCTCCACCGACCACGCCCCCTGGCCATACGAACGCAAGCTCTACAAGGGCGACATCTTCGCCCCCGGCGCCGGCCTCACCGGCCTGCAGAGCTTCGCGCCGCTGATGTACACCCTGCTGGCGGAACGCGGCCTGCCGGTGAGCTGGATGGCCCGCTACTGCGCCGAGCGGCCGGCGAAATTCCACGGCCTGTATCCGAAGAAGGGCGCGCTCCGCGTCGGCAGCGATGCCGACCTGCTGGTGCTGGAGAAGGGCGATTTCACCTTCCGCGCGGCGGATATCGTGGACCGCGAGGAGAATCGCTGGTCGCCCTATGACGGCCGCGCCATGAAGGCTCGGGTTGCCGCCACCTGGCTGCGCGGGCAATGCATCTGGGACGGATCGCGGGTGCTGGCAAAGCCCGGCACCGGTCAATTCGTGAAGCGGCAGCACCGCGAGACCTATCTGGGAGAAGACTGAGCATGCCCCGCCAACTACGCGTCGCCGGCGCCCAGATGGGCCCCAACCAGCGGGCGGACAGCCGCGAAGCCATCCTGGGGCGCATGATCGCGCTGCTGGAACAGGCCGCCGCCGGGGGTGCCGAGCTGGTGGTCTTTCCCGAACTCGCCTTCACCACCTTCTTCCCGCGCTGGTACATGCCGGATGACGACAGGGAATTGCTGGGCTGCTTCGAACGCAGCATGCCCAACCCGCAGGTGCAGCCGCTGTTCGACCGGGCGCGGCAACTCGGCGTCGGCTTCTATGTCGGCTATGCCGAGCTGACGCCGGACGGCAGGCGCTTCAACACCGCCATCACGGTGGGGCCGGACGGCGCAATCCTCGGCAAGTACCGCAAGGTTCACCTGCCCGGCAGCAAGGAATTCCGCACCGGCCAGGAATACCAGCAGCTTGAGAAGCGCTATTTCCAGTATGGCGACATGGGCTTCCAGGCATTCCGTGGCCCCACTTCCTGGAACTCGCCGATCCTCGGCATGCTGATCTGCAACGACCGCCGCTGGCCGGAAGCCTGGCGCGTGCTGGGGCTGCAGGGGGTGGAGATGGTGCTGCTGGGCTACAACTCCGCCGCCTACGACCCCAATGGCGGCCCGGACGAAAGCGCTGAGTTGCGCACCTTCCACTCCACCCTGGCGGCGCAGGCCAATGCCTACATGAATGCCTGCTGGGCGGTGGCGGTGGCCAAGGCGGGGGTCGAGGACGGCGCCGGCCTCATCGGCGGCTCCTGCATCGTGGACCCCAACGGCATCGTCGTGGCGCAGGCGAAGACGCTCGGCGACGAAGTGATCCTGGCGGATGTGGATTTCGACGCCTGCCGCCAGGGCAAGGAGAAGATGTTCAATTTCGCCGCGCACCGCCGGCCGCAGCATTACCGGCGAATCGTGGACCAGGTGGGCGTGGTGGAGCCGGAATAGGCGCCATGTTCTCGGTGCGCGAGGAAGAGGACGGCGAGCATTGCTCGGTGGTGACGGCGCATGGCGATGTGCTGGCCATCACCCGCAGCCGTGCCGCGGCCGATGCATTGCTGGAGGCGCTGGAGGACGAATGGGCCGCCGCCTTCGCCCGTGCCCTGCTCCGCGCCCAGTCCCGCCACGGGCGGGACTTCGTGGAACCGCCGCCGATGGTGAGGAAATGAGGAACGCCGCATGCCCCGTCGCCTGACCCTCGCCGCCGCCCAGCTCGGCCCCATCCAGAAGGCGGAGGGCCGGGAGGTCGCCGTCGGCCGTATGGTGCGGCTGATGGAAACCGCGCACCGGCGCGGGGCGGAGGTGGTGGTCTTCCCCGAATTGGCGCTGACCACCTTCTTCCCGCGCTGGTACGAGGAAGACCTGGCCCGCGCGGACCACTGGTACGAACACGCCCTGCCCTCGGATGCCACGGCGCCACTGTTCGAGGCAGCGAAGCGCTACGGCATCGGCTTCCACCTCGGCTATGCCGAGAAGACGCCGGACGGGCACCGTTTCAACACCGCGGTCTATGCCCACCCCTCTGGCGAAATCGTGCTGAAATACCGCAAGGTCCATCTGCCGGGGCACCGGGAATACGACCCGCAGCGCCGCGTGCAGCACCTGGAGAAGCGCTATTTCGAGGTGGGCGACCTCGGCTTCCCGGTGGTGCGCGCGCCGGTCGGCGCGCAGGAAGTGAATATCGGCATGCTCATCTGCAACGACCGCCGCTGGCCGGAAGCCTGGCGGGTGCTGGGGTTGCAGCAGGTGGAACTGGTGATGCTGGGCTACAACACGCCCAGCCTGAACATGGAGAACCGCGGCTTCGAGGCGCATCACCTGCGCGTCTTCCACAGCCATCTCAGCGTCCAGGCGGGCTGCTACCAGAATGCCTGTTTCGCCGCCGCCGTCGCCAAGGCCGGCACCGAGGACGGGCATGAGCTGTTCGGCCATTCCATCATCGTCAACCCGCAGGGCGAGATCATGGCCCAGGCGACCAGTTGGGATGACGAGCTGATCATCGCCGATTGCGACCTGGAGATGTGCCGCCTCGGCCGCACCACCATCTTCGACTTCGCCCGCCATCGCCGGCCGGAAGCCTATGGCCGCATCACCGCCCAGGCGGGCAGCGAGGCGCCGTCGGTGTGGCGGCCGAAAGCCTGAGGCCCGGCGGCCCGGCCGGCAACCCGGCGGGCAGCGCGGCGCTCATCGCCCCCTGGC
>JAEWCI010000274.1 GCA_023390705.1 Pseudomonadota bacterium | reverse complement strand
CAGAACAGCCCGTCCCGCTCCGGCTTGAAGGTGCGGTAGTTGATCGTTTCGGGCTTCTTGATCTCGCCATAGGACCAGGAGCGGATCTGCTCCGGCGAGGCGATCGAGATCTTGATCTGGTCGAAGGTCAGAGCCTGGCCGGTCTGACCCAGGATCTTCATCAGCTCGTTCATGCGGCCTTCCTTGTGGTCCAGCCTGCCGCCACGGGGCGCGCGACGGCGTCCTGAAAGGGTTGTCGCCCCGGGGCCGGAGCCCCGGGGAGTGCGGAAGTCAGCTTCCGCGGGTTTCGAGATCGACGTTGAGGCCGAGCGACTTCAGCTCCTTCACCAGCACGTTGAAGGATTCCGGAATGCCCGCCTCGAAATTGTCCTGGTCGCGCACGATGGCCTCATAGACCTTGGTACGGCCGGAGACGTCGTCCGACTTCACCGTCAGCATCTCCTGCAGCGTATAGGCGGCGCCATAGGCCTCCAGTGCCCAGACCTCCATTTCGCCGAAGCGCTGGCCGCCGAACTGCGCCTTGCCGCCCAGCGGCTGCTGGGTAACGAGCGAGTAGGGACCGATGGAGCGGGCGTGGATCTTGTCGTCCACCAGGTGGTGCAGCTTCAGCATGTAGATGTAGCCGACCGTCACCTTGCGCTCGAAAGGTTCGCCCGTGCGACCATCCACCAGCGTCACCTGGCCGCTGGAATCGAGCCCGGCGCGGCCCAGCATCTCCTCGATATCGGAGATGCGAGCCCCGTCGAAGACCGGCGTGGCGATGGGAATGCCCTTCTTGATGTTCTCGCACAGCTCGATGAGCTGGTCGTCGTTCATCGGCGCAATGTCACGCTCGAAGATCTCATTGCCATAGACCTCCCGGAGCCGGGCATGCAGTTCCTCGCGCATCGCGCCGGAGCGGCGGTACTCCTCCACCAGCTCGTTCACCTGGCGGCCGAGATTGGCGCAGGCCCAGCCCAGATGCGTCTCCAGGATCTGCCCGATATTCATGCGCGAAGGCACGCCCAGCGGGTTCAGCACCAGGTCCACCGAGGTGCCGTCCTCCAGGAAGGGCATGTCCTCGATCGGCACGACGCGGGAAACCACGCCCTTGTTGCCGTGGCGGCCGGCCATCTTGTCGCCGGGCTGCAGCTTGCGCTTCACCGCAACGAAGACCTTGACCATCTTCATCACGCCGGGCGGCAGCTCGTCGCCACGCTGCAGCTTCTCCACCTTGCTCTCGAAGCGCTTCTGCAGCCGCTCCACCGCCGCATCGAATTCGCGCTTCAGCGCCTCGATCTCGGCCATGGCGGCATCATCCTGCACGCCGATCTGGCGCCAGGTGGCCTTGGCGAACTGGTCCAGCACCTCATCGGTGATGACCGTGCCCGCCTTGATGCCACGGAAGCCGCCGGAGGCCTTGCGGTTCAGCAGCCGCTCGCGCAGCCGGCTGTAGAAGGCGCGCTCCTGGATGCCCTTCTCGTCGTCGCGGTCCTTGGCCAGACGCTCGATCTCGGCGCGCTCGATCGCCATGGCGCGCTCGTCCTTGTCCACGCCGCGGCGGGAGAAGACGCGCACATCCACGATGGTGCCCGAAACGCCCGGCGGCAGGCGCAGCGAGGTGTCGCGCACATCGGACGCCTTCTCGCCGAAGATGGCGCGGAGCAGCTTCTCCTCCGGCGTCATCGGGCTTTCGCCCTTCGGCGTCACCTTGCCGACAAGGATATCGCCCGGGTTCACCTCGGCGCCGATATAGACGATGCCCGCCTCATCGAGGTTGCGCAGCGCCTCCTCACCGACATTCGGGATGTCGCGGGTGATCTCCTCCTGGCCCAGCTTGGTGTCGCGGGCCATCACCTCGAATTCGTCGATATGGATCGAGGTGAAGACATCCTCCCGCGCGATCCGCTCGGAGATCAGGATGGAGTCCTCGAAGTTGTAGCCGTTCCAGGGCATGAAGGCGCAGAGCACGTTGCGCCCCAGCGCCAGCTCGCCCAGTTCGGTCGAGGGCCCGTCGGCGATGATGTCGCCGGCGCGCACCTGGTCGCCCACCTTCACCAGCGGGCGCTGGTTGATGCAGGTGG
Source organism: Pseudomonadota bacterium (assembly GCA_023390705.1). Taxonomy (GTDB): domain Bacteria; phylum Pseudomonadota; class Alphaproteobacteria; order Acetobacterales; family Acetobacteraceae; genus JAEWCI01. Next base: position 8,004 of record JAEWCI010000274.1, on the reverse strand, counting down.
ACTGGTTGCTGCGCTGGAACTTGCGCAGCCGGTAGATGTCCACGCCACGGGTCGTGCCGTCCTCGCCGGTCGCCCGCACCACGATACGCGCGCCGTCGATGCTGTCGATCACGCCGTCGCGCCGCGCCACGATGGTCGCGCCGGAATCCCGCGCCACCGCGGCTTCCATGCCGGTGCCGACCAGCGGCGCATCGGCGCGCACCAGCGGCACCGCCTGGCGCTGCATGTTGGAGCCCATCAGCGCGCGGTTGGCGTCGTCGTTCTCCAGGAAGGGGATCAGCGCCGCGGCCACGCTCACCAACTGCTTCGGCGAGACGTCGATCGCCGTCACCTCTTCAGGCTTCACCAGGCGGAAGTCGCCGCCCTGGCGCACCGAGACGAGTTCGTCGGCGAAGCGGTTGTCCTGGTCCACATTGGCGTCGGCCTGTGCGACGACCAGCCGCTCCTCCTCCATGGCGGAGAGGTAGCGCGGCTCGCCGACGATCTGGCCGTCCTTCACCAGGCGGTACGGCGTCTCGATAAAGCCGTATTTGTTCACCTTGGCGAAGGTGGCCAGCGAGTTGATCAGGCCGATATTCGGGCCTTCCGGGGTTTCGATCGGGCAGATGCGGCCGTAATGCGTGGGGTGCACGTCGCGCACCTCGAAGCCGGCGCGCTCGCGCGTCAGGCCACCCGGACCCAGCGCGGAAAGGCGGCGCTTGTGCGTCACCTCGGACAGCGGGTTAGTCTGGTCCATGAACTGGCTGAGCTGCGAGGAGCCGAAGAACTCCCGCACCGCCGCCGCCGCCGGCTTCGCGTTGATCAGGTCGTGCGGCATGACGGTGTCGATATCCACCGACCCCATGCGCTCCTTGATCGCGCGCTCCATGCGCAGCAGGCCGACGCGGAACTGGTTCTCCATCAGCTCGCCGACCGAACGCACCCGGCGGTTGCCCAGGTTGTCGATGTCGTCGATCTGGCCGCGGCCGTCCTTCAGGTCCAGCAGCACGCGCAGGGTGGCGATGATGTCCTGCTTGCGCAGCACCCGCACCGTGTCGGCCACTTCCTCGTTGGAGAAGCCGAGGCGCATGTTCATCTTCACCCGGCCCACGGCGGAGAGGTCGTAGCGCTCCGGGTCGAAGAACAGGCCGCGGAACAGCGTCTCCGCAGTGTCCGGCGTTGGCGGCTCGCCCGGGCGCATCACCCGGTAGATGTCCATCAGGGCTTCGTCGCGGTTGGTGTTCTTGTCCACCGCGAGCGTGTTGCGCATCCAGGGGCCGACCGCCTGGTCGATGGCGAGGGTCGGCAGCCGGTCGAGCCCGGCCTGCTCGATGGCGGCGAGCTTCGGCTCGGTCAGCTCCTCGCCAGCCTCGGCCCAGATCTCGCCGGTGTTCATGTCCACCAGGTCCTCGGCCACATAGCGGCCGAGCAGGTCGGCACGGCCGACCAGCCCCTCGCGCGTCTTTTCGGCGCTGCGCCGGGCGGTGCGCGGGGTCAGCTTGGCGTCCTTCTCGGCCACCACCTCGCCGGTGGCGGCGTCGATCAGGCTCTCGTTCAGCTTCACGCCGCGGAAGGCTTCGGGGTCGAAGGGGCGGCTCCAGCCGCTCGGGCCCCGGGTGAAGACCACCTGGCCGTAGAAGTGGTTGAGGATCTCCTCGGCATCCATGCCGCGGACCTCGCCCGGTTCCAGCTCCGCGCCGCGCTCGGCGCGCAGTTCCTCGGTACGGGCGGATTCCAGGGCCAGCAGCAGCGTCGTCGCCGGCAGCTTGCGCTTGCGGTCGATGCGGACGTAGCAAATGTCCTTGGCGTCGAATTCGAAGTCGAGCCAGGAGCCGCGATAGGGGATGACGCGCGCGGCGAAGAGGTACTTGCCGCTGCTGTGCGTCTTGCCCTTGTCGTGGTCGAAGCAAACGCCCGGGCTGCGGTGCATCTGGGAGACGATGACGCGCTCGGTGCCGTTGATGATGAAGGTGCCGTTGTCCGTCATGAGCGGCATGTCGCCCATGTAGACATCCTGCTCCTTGATGTCGCGGACGGAACGGCTGCCCGTGTCCTCATCCACGTCCCAGACGATGAGGCGCAGGCGCACCTTCAGCGGCGCGGCGAAGGTCAGGCCGCGCTGGATGCACTCCTCGACATCGTATTTCGGCTCTTCCAGCTCGTACTGAACGAATTCCAGCCGGCCGCGGCCGGCGAAATCGTCGATCGGGAAGACGGACTTGAATACTTCCTGCAGGCCGGTCGGCGTGCGCGCGTCCGGGTTCACCTCCATCTGGAGGAAAGCCTCGTAGGAGGCACGCTGCACGTCGATGAGGTTCGGCATCGGCGCGACCTCTGGCAGCCGCCCGAAGCTCTTGCGGATGCGCTTGCGCCCGGTGAAGCTGTTCGGGTTGAACGTCTTCGTGATAGCGTTCATGCCTGTCCCGTGTCCCTCTCGCCCGGTCCCGCGACCCGGCGCCGCTGCAATGCCGTTACTCTGGCCGCCCCGCCCCCGGCCCCACCACCGGACCGATGACGAAACGGCGGCACGGGCGGCAACCCCAGGGGTTCCCGCCCGCGCCTACCACATTCTGTATTCCGACCCCGAGCAGCGCCCGGGGCCGGGCCGAAGGCGAGCTTACTTAACCTCGACCTTCGCGCCGTTCTCTTCCAGCACCTTCTTGATCTTCTCCGCCTCGTCCTTCGACACGCCTTCCTTGACGGTCTTCGGAGCACCCTCGACCAGGTCCTTGGCCTCCTTCAGGCCGAGACCGGTGATGGTGCGGATCTCCTTGATCACGTTGATCTTCTTGTCGCCAGCGTTGGCCAGGACGACGGTGAACTCGGTCTGCGCCTCTTCAGCCGGGGCAGCCGCACCACCGCCGGCAGCAGGTGCCGCCGCCACCGCGACCGGAGCCGCAGCGGAAACGCCCCACTTCTCCTCCAGCATCTTGGAGAGCTCAGCGGCCTCCAGGACGGTCAGGCTGGACAGCTCGTCAACCAGCTTCGCGAGATCGGCCATGTTTGCGTATCCTTTGATCTAATGGCTTGGTGTGCCGTTTGCAACACCCGGGCGATGACGGGATGGCCCCGCGCCAATCCGCCCGGTTACGTAACGTACTGATCCGGTCAGGCGGCCTCGGCCTCGTCCTTCTTTGCGAAGGCACTGAACACCCGCGCCAGCTGCGAACCCGGGGCCTGCAGCACCCCGGCAATGCGCGTCGCCGGGGTCTGGATGAGCCCCAGCAACTGCGCCCGCAGCGTTTCGAGCGAGGGAAGCTCGGCCAGCGCCTTGACCCCATCGGGGTTCAGGCTCTGGACGCCAAGCGCCCCGCCCAGGATGACGAACTTGTCGTTACCCTTGGCGAACTCCACGGCTGTCTTCGCCACCGCCACCGGGTCCTTCGACCAGGCGAGGGCCGTGGGCCCCTTGAGCAGCGGCTTGACGCCCTGGAAACGGGTGCCTTCGAGGGCGAGCAGGGCCAGCCGGTTCTTCGCGACCTTGTAGGTCGCCCCGGCTGCCCGCATACGGCGGCGCAGATCGCTCACATCCGCGACCGTCAGACCCTTGTTCTGGGCGACGAGCACGAAGGAGGTATCGGCGAACACCGCGGCCAGCGAGGCGATGAACTCGCGCTTTTCCGTGCGGTCCAAGTCTCGTCTCCGTCGGTGGCCGGCGCCTTGTGGAAGGGCTCCGGCCGGTTCACACGGGGGCCCGGCGGGGGATTGCCCCGGCGAACCCCGGTTCGCCTGTCTGAGCCGGATCACCAAGCCATGCGCACCGCCGGGGCTGTCCCCGGGCGGCGCGAATCTCTCGGTTCCCGTCTATCGCCGGCGGGGCGTCTGCCCCATCAAACCCCGGAGGGGTACCTGCGGTCTCGGACAGGTTCGGGGGGCACCGAAGCACCCCCCTGCCCACCCGCCCCAAGGGGCGGGTGTATTCCTCAGGCCGCCGCCAGGGAGGCGACGTCCACCTTCACGCCAGGCCCCATGGAGGAGCTGACGGCGACCTTCTTCACATAGGTGCCCTTGGCGCCGGTCGGCTTGGCGCGCTGGATGGCGTCCACGAAGGCCCGCGCATTCTCCAGCAGCTTCTCCTCGGGGAAGGAGGCCTTGCCGATGCCGGCATGGACGATGCCGGCCTTCTCGGCGCGGAACTCCACCTGGCCGGCCTTGGCGGCGGTGACCGCGCCCTTCACGTCCATGGTGACGGTGCCGAGCCGGGGGTTCGGCATCAGGCCGCGCGGGCCGAGGATCTTACCGAGCCGACCGACCAGCGCCATCATGTCCGGGGTGGCAATGCAGCGGTCGATCTCGATCTTGCCTTCCTGCACCAGGGCGGCGAGGTCGTCCGCACCCACCACATCGGCACCGGCCGCCTGGGCTTCCTCGGCCTTGGCGCCGCGGGCGAAGACGCCCACCCGCACCGTCTTGCCGGTGCCGTTCGGCAGGCCGACCACGCCGCGGACCATCTGGTCGGCATGGCGCGGGTCGATGCCGAGGTTCATCGAAATCTCGATGGTCTCGTCGAACTTGGCCTTGGCATTGGCCTTGGCCAGCCGGATCGCTTCCGCCAGCGGCAGCAGCGCGTCACGGTCGAGACCGGCATAGATCGCCTTCAGGCGCTTACCCTGCTTGGCCATGGCGTCAGCCCTCCACCACGGTCATGCCCATCGAACGGGCGGAGCCGGCGAGCATGCGCACCGCGGCCTCCACGTCGTTCGCGTTCATGTCCTTCATCTTGGTCGCGGCGATCTCGCGCAGCTGGGACTTGGTTACCCGGCCGATCGACCCGCCCTTGCCCGGGGTCTGGCTGCCCTTCTCCAGCTTCGCCGCCTTCAGCAGGAAGTAGGTGTTGGGCGGCGTCTTGGTAACGAAGGAGAAGGTGCGGTCCGAATAGGCGGTGATCACCACCGGCGTCGGGGTCCCGGGCTCCATGCCCTGGGTGGCCGCGTTGAATTCCTTCACGCACTGCATGATGTTCAGGCCGCGCTGGCCCAGCGCGGGCCCGACGGGCGGCGAGGGATTCGCCTTGCCGGCCGGGATCTGCAGCTTGATGTAGCCGACGATCTTCTTCGCCATGTCCAGTCCTCTGTTCCAGAGGCCCGCGGTCCAGGCGGCCCCGTACCGGGCCTCCCGCGTTCCCCGCGCCCGTGCCGGGCGGCTCGCAAAACGCCGAACGGCCCGGGCGTGACCCGGGCCGGCGCGGCGGAGGCGGGCGTATAGACCCCTCTGCGCGCCGAGTCCAGCATCTTCCGCATGGGATTGCCGGCAGCCTGGCGGCGGCCCATGGTGCGCCCCAGTAAGGAACTGCCGGGGCGCCCCGCTTGCCTGCCGACCAACCTGCCCCGCCCGCCGGCGGCCCGCCGCAGCGCATCCTGCTCGGCATCCTCTGCATGTGCTTCGCCGGGCTGCTGTTCCCGTTCATGACTGGCTTCGCCAAGCTGCTCGGCAGCCACTATTCGCCGCTCCAGGTCTCCTGGGCCCGGGCCTTCGGGCATATCCTGCTGCTCTTCGCCGTCTTCATGCCGACGCAGGGACTGCGCCTGCTGCACAGCCGCCGGCCGAAGGTGCAGGCGGTCCGGGCGGCGCTGATGTTCAGCTCCAATGTCAGCTTCTTCATCGGCGTCACCTTTATCCCGCTGGCCAAGGCGGCATCGGTCAGCCTGGCCTCGCCGCTGATCGTGGCGCTGCTCGCCTGGCCCATGCTGGGGGAGCGGACCACGCCGGGCCGGGTGGTGGCGCTGGCCAGCGGCTTCCTCGGCGTGCTGGTGGTGATCCGGCCCGGCAGTGAATTATTCCACTGGGCCTTCTTCCTGATCCTGTTCAGCGCCGCCTGCTACGCGCTCTACCAACTGCTCACCCGGCGGATCGCCGGGCTGGATCCGCCCGAGACCTCCACCGCCTATACCTCGGTCATCGGCGCCTTTGGCCTGCTGCTGGTGCTGCCCTTCGTCTGGCGGACGCCGGGCGAATGGTCGCACCTGGCCATGTTCTGCAGCCTGGGCGTGCTGGGGGCGGTGGGCCATTACAGCGTGGTGCGGGCCATGGGCTTCGCCCCGGCCAATATCGTCTCGCCCTTCGGCTATGTGCAGTTGCTCGGCTCGGTCGCGGTGGGCTGGCTGCTGTTCGGCGACCTGCCGGACGCCATCACCTGGCTGGGCGCGGCGATCATCGTGGGCGCGGGGCTATATATCGGCTGGAGCCAGACCCGCCGACAGAGGTGACCTGGGGTGCGATGCGCGGCCCCGCACCCGGGGCCGCGCGCCCGGCCTAGACCTTTTCGACCTGGCCGTATTCCAGCTCCACCGGGGTGGAGCGGCCGAAGATGGAAACGCTGACCTTCACCCGGCCGCGCTCCTCGTCCACTTCCTCCACCGTGCCGTTGAAGCTGGTGAAGGGGCCGTCGGCAACGCGCACCTGTTCGCCCACCTCGAACACCACGGCAGGGCGGCGCGGCTTGTCCACGCCTTCCTTCACCTGGTTGACGATTCGCTGGGCCTCGGCCTCGGTGATCGGGGCCGGCTTGTTGCGGGCGCCGAGGAAGCCGGTGACCTTCGGCGTGTCCTTCACCAGGTGCCAGGCATCGTCGGTCATTTCCATCTTCACCAGCACATAGCCGGGGAAGAATTTGCGCTCGGCATTCACCTTCTGGCCGCGACGGACCTCGGTGACCTCCTCGGAGGGCACCAGGATCTCGCCGAATTTGTCGGCCAGGCCCTTCTGCTGCGCCTGCTCCTTGATCTGCTGCGCGATCTTCTTCTCGAAGCCGGAGTAGACGTGCACGACGTACCAGCGCTTCTCGGCCATGATTTCCGCCCTCGCCTCAGCCGAGCCCGAACACGCCGCGCATCGCCAGCGCGACCAACTGGTCCACCACCAGGAAGAACACCGCCGCCAGCGTGGACATCGCCAGCACCAGGCCGGTGGTGATCAGTGTTTCCTTGCGCGACGGCCAGGTGACCTTCGCCACCTCCGCCCGCACTTCCCGGACGAACTGTGCCGGATCGAGCTTGGCCAACTCGGCTTTCCCCAACAAACAGGTTTCGGGCGGCCGGCCGCCAGGCCGCCGCCCCCGATGCATCCCTGCGCGACGGATGGACACCATGGCCCGTCAGGGCCAGGGGCTGCCCGCCTGGCAGGGGCGGAGGGTCTCGAACCCCCAACCTCCGGTTTTGGAGACCGGCGCTCTAGCCAATTGAGCTACGCCCCTGCGCGCCGGCGTGCCGCGCGGGGGGCCTCTATAGGTCAGCGAAAGCGCACTGTCGAGGGTGGCGGGTCGCGCAGCACGAGGGTCCCCGCCAGCTTGTCGTGCCAGCCCTGGTTGCGGGCATCGAACAGGGCCCAGAGGAAGCCCAGGCAGAGCGGCAGGGCGGAAACCGCGTAGCCGATATAGCGCAGCACATACTGGCGGAAGGCCGGCGGGCCGAGGCTCGTCGCATCGACGATCTTCATTCCCAGCACCCGCTTGCCCGGGGTGGCCTGCTGCTGCACCCAGAATTGCAGCACGACCAGCGCCAGGATCACCTCCAGCATCGCCTCGGCGCCGCGCGAAAGGCGATCACCTCCCTGCAGCGCCAGTCCGATGCCGCCCAGCAACAGGTAGAGCGGCAGCATCCACAGCGTGTCCAGCAACTGGGCGCCCAGGCGGCGCCAGGGGCTGGCATAGGAGGGTTGGGTGGCGGACATCCGGCGGGCCGTTCCTGCTGGGCCGGACCCTGTTCACGCCGGCCACGCAGCATGGACAGGACCCGGCTTTTTGACTCTGGGCACGCTTTCCGCGGCGAAGCGCATGCATTTCGCCGGAAGGCGCTCCGGCGGGACCGAACCATGGCAGCGGCGCCCCGTCCAGCGAGGCCATGAAAAAGGGCGGGCCGCAATCCGCGACCCGCCCTTCCCCGATTCGCTGGCAGCTCCCTGCGGGACCCGTGCCTTACTTCACGATTTCGGCGACGACGCCGGCGCCGACGGTGCGGCCGCCTTCACGGATGGCGAAGCGCAGGCCCTGGTCCATGGCGATGGGCGCGATCAGCTCGACATCCATCG
>JAEWCI010000221.1 GCA_023390705.1 Pseudomonadota bacterium | reverse complement strand
GGCAGGTTGCAGCGCGATGCCGGGCGGCGGCAGCCCGGTGCCGCGCGGGCGATGGGGCGGGGGGGGGGGCCCCTTCCATCATGGCCTGGGCATCGCGCGGCCGGTGAGTGCGCCGCGGCCCAGATTTTCCGCTTCACGGCATAGGTCAGGCCGCCGAGGATGGTGAGGAAGAGGATGATCTTCACTCCCATCTGCTTGCGCAGTTCCATCTCCGGCTCGGCCGCCCAGGCCAGGAAGTTCACCACGTCATGCGCCATCTGCTCGACGGTGGCGGGGGTCTGGTCGTGGTATTCCACCTGGCCCTCGCCGGTCAGGGGCGGCGCCATGGCGATCTGGTGGCCGGGGAAGTAGGTGTTGTAGCTCATCCCCTCCATCAGCGTCGCGCCTTCCGGCGGGTCGGTATAGCCGGTGAGCAGGGCGAAGAGGTAGTCCGCGCCATTCTCCCGCGCCTTGACGATGACCGAGAGGTCGGGCGGGTAGGCGCCGTTGTTCGCCGCGCGCGCCGCCTGCTCACTGGCGAAGGGGCTGCGGAAGCGGTCGGAGGGCCGGCCCGGCCGCTCGAACATCTGGCCTTCGTCGTTCGGGCCGTCATTCACCGTCACGGTGGCGGCGATGGCCCGCACCTCGGCCTCGGAGAGGCCGAGTTCGCGCAGGTGGCGGTAGCTCAACTGCTTCATGGCGTGGCAGTTGGCACAGACCTCCTTGTAGACCTGGAAGCCGCGCTGGGCCGAGGCCCGGTCGAAGGTACCGAACAGCCCGTCGAAGCTGAAGCGGCGGTTCGGGATCTCGGGCGCGCCCTCACCGGCGGCGAGCGCCGGCTGGGCGACGGCCAGGCCGCCGAGGAGCGCCAGGGCCGTGAGGGCCTTGCGGAAGACGAACATCAGGCCTTCTCCATCGGCTTGGCAGCGGCGCTGGCGGGCAGCGGACCACCGCCGCGCAGGACCGGTTTGGCAATGCTCTCGGGCAGCGGCAGCGGCCGCTCCAGCCGGCCGAGCAGCGGCAGGATCACCAGGAAGTAGGCGAAGTAGTAGGCGGTGGCGACGCGGGACAGCACCACGTAGATGCCCTCGGGCGGCTTGCCGCCGCAGTACATCAGCACCAGGAAGGCCACGCCCCACAGGTAGAGGAACCACTTCGCCAGCGGGCGGAAGCGCATGGACCGCACCGGGGAGGTATCCAGCCAGGGCAGGACGAACCAGATCAGGATGGAGCCGAACATCAGCACCACGCCGCCCAGCTTGTCCGGCACCGCGCGCAGGATGGCGTAGAAGGGCAGGAAATACCATTCCGGCACGATATGCGCGGGCGTCACCATCGGGTTGGCCGGGATGTAGTTGTCCGGGTGGCCCAGGTAGTTCGGGAAGAAGAAGACGATGAAGGCGAACACCAGCAGGTAGACCACCATGCCGACGCTGTCCTTCACCGTGTAGTACGGATGGAAGGGCAGGGTGTCCTGCGGGCCCTTGGGGTCGATGCCCAGCGGGTTGTTGGACCCCGTGATGTGCAGCGCGGCGATGTGCAGGAAGACCACGCCGACGATCACGAAGGGCAGCAGGTAGTGCAGGCTGAAGAAGCGGTTCAGGGTGGGGTTGTCCACGCTGAAGCCGCCCCACAGCCAGGTGACGATCGGGTCGCCGACCAGCGGGAAGGCGCTGAACAGGTTGGTGATGACGGTGGCGCCCCAGAAGGACATCTGGCCCCAGGGCAGCACGTAGCCCATGAAGGCGGTGGCCATCATCAGCAGGAAGATGACGACGCCCAGCATCCACAGCAGTTCCCGCGGCGCCTTGTAGGAGCCGTAGTAGAAGCCGCGCCAGATATGGATGTAGACCACGATGAAGAACATGCTGGCGCCGTTGGCGTGCACGTAGCGCAGCAGCCAGCCGTAGTTCACGTCGCGCATGATGCGCTCGACGCTGTCGAAGGCCATGCTGACATGCGGGGTGTAGTGCATGGCCAGCACGATGCCGGTGGCGATCATGATCAACAGGTTGACCATCGCCAGGGCGCCGAAATTCCAGAAGTAGTTGAAGTTACGGGGCGTCGGGAACGTCCCGTACTCCTTCTGCATCATGGTGAAGACCGGCATGCGGGCGTCGATCCAGCGCACCACCGGGTTCTTGAATTCGCTGTTGTGGAGGCCGATGGCCATGGCGCTGGTTCCTCAGCCGATCCGGATCTGCGTGTCCGAGGTGAAGGTGTAGTCGGGCACCACCAGGTTCTTCGGCGCCGGGCCCTTCCGGATACGGCCGGAGGTGTCGTAGTGGCTGCCGTGGCAAGGGCAGAACCAGCCGCCATAGTCGCCGCGCGGGTCCGTGGGCTTCTGGCCCAGCGGCACGCAGCCCAGATGCGTGCAGACGCCGATCAGCACCAGCCACTGGTCCTTCTTGACGCGGGCCTGGTCGGTCTCCGGGTCCGGCAGCTGGTTCACCGGCACGGCGCGTGCGGCCTCGATCTCGGCCGAAGTGCGGTGGCGCAGGAAGACCGGCTTGCCGCGCCACACCACCGTCACCGCCTGGCCGGCGGCGATCGGCGTAAGGTCGGCCTCGGTGGTGGAAAGCGCCAGCACGTCGCGCGCCGGATTCATCTGGCTGATGAAGGGCCAGACGATGGCGCCGACGCCCACTGCGGCGAAGGCGGCGGTGGTCAGCTGGAGGAAATCGCGCTTGGTGACACCGTCCTGGGCCCCGGGTGGGGTTGCCAGGTGGTGTTCTCCCGGGGGCGCCATCGTATCGGCCATGCCTCTTCGTCCCTGATCCCGGCACGCCCGAATCCCGCAACGGAATCGGCGGCGGCCGCCCAATAGCAAGCGGCGGGCGGCGGGCCCGGGCCACAACCGGCCCTGCGCTGCCCCCGTCGCGCCGCCGCGCATATAAAGGCAGGCACCGCAGGGTGGCAATCCGCCGGGCAGGCCCCTTCTGCCGCTATCCGCCGAAGGCGGCAGGGAAATTGCCGCCGGCCGGGCTTGCCGCCATGGTGCGGCCAAGGAGCGCACCGTGACCGACAGCAGAAGCCCGAGCGGCCCACTCACCCATTCCACCCCCGGGGATTCGCCCATGGCGGCACGGGCCAGCACCTGGTTCGCCGAACTGCGCGACCGGCTCTGCGCCGCCTTCGAAGCCATCGAGGACGCGCTGGCCGGCGGCCCGCACGCCGCCCTGCCCCCCGGCCGCTTCGAGCGCACGACCTGGCAGCGCCCCGGCGGCGGCGGCGGGACGATGAGCGTGATGCGCGGCCGGGTCTTCGAGAAGGTGGGGGTGAACATCTCCACCGTGCATGGCGAGTTCTCGCCGGAATTCCGGGCGCAGATCCCGGGCGCGGCGGAGGATCCGCGCTTCTTCGCCACCGGCGTTTCCCTGGTGGCGCATATGCGCAGCCCGCGCGTGCCGGCGGCACACATGAACACCCGCTTCATCGCCACCTCCCGGCAATGGTTCGGCGGCGGCGGCGACATCACGCCGATGGCGCTGGAGGCGCCCGAGTCGCTGGAGGACGCGGCCAGCTTCCATGCCGCCTACAAGGCCGCCTGCGACCGCCACGACCCCGGCTACTACCCGCGCTTCAAGGCCTGGTGCGACGAGTATTTCTTCCTGCCCCACCGGGGCGAGGCGCGCGGCCTGGGCGGCATCTTCTTCGACTGGCTGGGCGACCGCACCCCGGGCCATGGGCCGGAAGCGGATTTCGCCTTCGTCCGGGATGTCGGCCTGGCATTCCTGGAAGCCTACCCCGCCATCATCCGCCGCCGCATGCACGAAGCCTGGACCGCGGCCGAGCGCGAGCACCAGTTGATCCGCCGCGGCCGCTATGTGGAGTTCAACCTCCTCTACGACCGCGGCACGCTGTTCGGCCTGCGCACCGGCGGCAATGTCGAAGCCATCCTGATGTCCCTGCCGCCCGAGGCGAAATGGCCCTGAAAGACTGGAGGAAAACCCCATGAAAGCCATCTGGTACGAGCGCAACGGCGGCCCCGAGGTGCTGACCTTCGGCGAGATGCCAACCCCCTCCCCCGGCCCGGGCGAGGTGCTGGTGCGGCTGGCGACCTCCGGCGTGAACCCCTCGGACTGGAAGACGCGGGAGGGTTCCAGCCGCAAGATGGCCTTTCCCCGCGTCATCCCCCACAGCGATGGCGCCGGCACGATCGAGGCGGTGGGCGAGGGGGTGGACCGCGGCCGCATCGGCGAAAGGGTGTGGATCTGGAACGGCCAGTGGAAGCGCCCCTTCGGCACCGCGGCGGAATATGTCGCCCTGCCCTCCCCCCAGGCGGTGCGGCTGCCCGGGCATGTGGGCTTCGAGGCCGGCGCCTGCCTCGGCATCCCAGCGCTGACCGCGCTGCACGGGCTGCTGACCGATGGCGGCTGCGCCGGCCAGCGCGTGCTGGTGACCGGTGGTGCCGGCGCGGTGGGACACTACGCCATCCAGATGGCGCGGCTGCTTGGGGCGGCGCAGGTCATCGCCACCGTCAGTGGGCCGGAGAAGGCGGCGCATGCCATGGCCGCCGGCGCCGACGCCACGGTGAACTACCGCGAGGAGGATGTGGTGGAGCGCGTCATGGCGCTCACCCAGGGGCAGGGCGTGGACCGGGTGGTGGAAGTGGACATGTCGTCCAACGGCCGGCTGCTGCACCGCTACTGCGCTCATGGCGCGGTGGTCGCGGGCTATGGCAGCAACACCCAGGAAGCGGTCTTCCCCTTCTCGCCCACCATCTCGAAGGGCATCGCGGTGCGCTTCTACATCGTCTACGAACTGAACGCGGCGCAGCGCGCCACCGCCATCGGCGCGCTGAATGCCTGGCTGGAACGCGACCTGCTGCGCCACGCCGTCGCGGCCCGCCTGCCGCTGGCGCAATGCGCCGCGGCGCATGAGGCGGTGCGGGAGGGGCGCTGCATCGGCAATCTCGTGCTGGATTGCTGAGCGGCGCCGGCACGGGGTGGTGCGGAAGGGGGCTGGCCTTCGCCGCGCGAAGCTGGCTTTCTGCCGGCCAAGGGGCAACGACCCCGTGGACAAGGAAACGCCGATGCTGCACCGCCGCTCGCTTCTCGCCGCGCCCTTCGCCGCCACCCTGGCGCGGCCTGCCCTCGCCCAGGGCAATGCTGCCGCCTGGCCCTCCCGCCCGGTGCGGATCATTGTCGGCTTCCCCGCGGGCGGCTCGCTGGACGTGATGAGCCGGTTGATGGCGGAGCGGCTGCAGGCCCGGACCGGCCAGGGCTTCGTGGTGGAGAACCGCACCGGCGCCTCCGGCATCATTGGCATGGATGCGGTCGCCAAGGCGGCGCCGGATGGCCACACCATCGGCACCATCGGCATGCCCAGCGCGCTGATCAAGCCGATGCTGGTCAGCAACCTGCCCTATGACGCCATGCGCGACTTCACCTATGTCTCCCAGGTCTGGGAATTCCCCAATGTCGTCGTGGTGCCGGCGCAGCACGTCCCCGCCCGCACCCTGCGGGAGTTCATGGACTGGGCCAAGGCGCGGCCGGGCGGGGTAACCTATGGCTCCTCCGGTGTCGGCACCACCATCCATCTTTGCGGCGCCCTGCTGCTGGCGCGGGCCGGGGCGCAGGGCACCCATGTCGCCTATCGCGGCGCGGCGCAGACCATCCCGGCCATGCTGTCGGGCGATGTTCATCTCGCGGTGGACAACCTGGCCAGCTACATCCCCGTCATCCGCGAGGGCCGCATGCGCGCCCTGGCGGTGACGAGCAACCAGCGCTGGCCGACGCTGCCGGATGTGCCGACCATGGCCGAGGCCGGGGTGGAGGATTTCGTCGTCACCTCCTGGCATACCTGGGCGGTGCCGGCGGCCACCCCGCGGCCGATCGTCGAGACGCTGAACGGGATGATCCGCGAGGTCTCCTCCGACCCCGCGGTGCGCGCCCGGGCGCTCGACATGGGCGCCGTCATGCTGCACTCCTCGCCCGAGGAGACCATGGCGCGCTTCGACCGCGAGCGGCCGCTCTGGGCCGAGACGATCCGCATTTCCGGTGCCATGGTGGAATAGCCGGCAGCCGGCCGGGGGGGGGGGGGGGGGGGGTGGGCGGGGGGGGGGCGCG
>JAEWCI010000216.1 GCA_023390705.1 Pseudomonadota bacterium | reverse complement strand
GGATGGCAACCAGGCAGGGTTCCGGCGCTTCCAGCACCGTCGCTTCCGTCCGGGCAAGCGGCGTTTCCACCATGGCCCGGGTTTCCGGCAGGTCGCGCAGGATCTCGCTGGTCAGGATGATGCCGATCTCGGCCATCAACTGGCGGAAGGCGGCGCTGTCGGTGGCGCGGGCGCGCAGCCGGGCGAGCTTGTCCCGCAGCAGGGCGTGGCGGGGGACGCGCAGGGTGGTCATCGGTCGGTCAGCCTGAGTTCGATGCGGCGGTTGCGGGCCAGCGCTTCCGGCGAATCGCCGGGGTCGAGCGGCTGGTTGTCGCCGAAGGCGGCGGCGGCGACCCGATTCGGTGGCAGACCTTCGTTAATGAGGAGTTGTGCCACGGCAATGGCACGTGCGGCCGAGAGTTCCCAGTTGGAGGCGAAGCGGGCGCTGCGGATCGGGATGCGGTCGGCATGGCCGTCCACCCGCAGCACCCAGGCGACATCGGCGGGGATGCGGGCGGAAATGTCCCGCAGCACCCGCGCGATCTCGCGGATCTGCTGCTGGCCACGTTCCGAAAGCTCGGCCGAGGCAGGCGGGAACAACACTTCGGACTGGAAGACGAAGCGGTCGCCGACCACGCGGATCTCCGGCCTTTCGCCCAGCACCTCGCGCAGCCGGCCGAAGAAGTCGCTGCGGTAGCGCTGCAGCTCCTCCACCCTGGCAGCCAGCGCGGCGTTCAGCCGGGTCCCGAGATTGGCGATCTGGGTTTCCTTGTCGCGGTTGGCGGCCTCGGCGGCATCCAGCGCGGCCGCGAGGCGGCCGATCTGGGCGCGCAATTCCTCCAACTGGCGGGTCAGCAAGGCGACCTGGGCACGCGCCGAATCGCCGAGCCGGCCCGCTTCCACCGCCTGCCCTTCGGCGGCGCGGCGGCGCGTTTCCTCGGATTCGGCGCGGGCCAGCGCGGCCTGGACCTGGCGCTCCAATTGCTCCCGCAGCGCGGTGAGGGCACGGATCTGCTCCGAAAGCCGGGCGATCTCCGAAAGCCGCGCCTCGATGGTCGTGCGGTCGGTGCGCACCTGGCGGTCCAGCGCGGCGATCTCCTGGCGCATGGCGGCAAGCTGGCGCTGCGCCTCGGCAAGCTGCGCGGCGGTTTCCTGGTATTGCCGGGTCAGCCCGGCCAATTCCCGCCGCGCGGTCTCCACCGCACCGCGGCTCTCCGTCAATTGGCGGTCCAGCGATGCGCTTCGCTCCTCGGCGGCGCGGCGGGCGGCCTGTTCGGCGGTGAGCTGGCGGTCGAGCGCCGCGCCACGTTCCTCGGCGGCACGGCGGGCGGCCTGTTCCGCGGTGAGGCCACGGCTGGTCTCGGTGAGCCGGCGCATGGTCTGGGTGGCGTCGCCGCCGACCAATTCGGCGCGGGCCAGCGCCTCGGCCAATTGCGCTTCCAGGCCGCGCAGCCTTTCCGCATTGCCGCGCGCGGCAAGGTCGAGGTCGGCCAGCCGGGCGGTGAGCCCATCGCGCTCGCTGCGCGCCGCGTCGCGTTCGCCGACCAGGCGGTCGCGCTCCTCACGCGTTTCGCGCAACTGCCCGAGCAGCGCATCCCGTGCGGCGGCGGCGGCGCGCAATTCCTCGGCGGTGCGGCCGAGGCTGGTGCGCAGCTCCTCCGCCAGGCCGCGTTCCAGGGCCAGCATCTCCGCCAGCTCCGCCACCTGGCGGTTCAGCCGGTCCAGTGCCCGGTCGCGGGAGGACAGCGCCACCGAGAGGAAGCCCTGCGCCAGCACGAAGACCAGCAGGACGAAGATGATGACCATCAGCAGGGTGGAGAGCGCGTCCACATAGCCCGGCCAGGCATCCAGCCCGCCGCCCCGCTGCCGCCGCCCGCTGCCTATCGCCATGACTCAGCCGCCCCGCCGGCTCATCGTGGCTGGTCCTCGGCCAATGCCGCGATGGTCCGGGCCAGCACCTTGATCTCGTTGCGGATTTCGGCGGTGGCCTGGGCGCGGCCCTGAACCAGCTCCTCCAGAAGCCGGGCCAGGTACAGCTCCGCATTGCGCAGATGGCCGCGCGACGCCTCGTCGATGCCGCCCTGCTGCGCCGCATCGGCGAGGCGCGAGAGCGTGGGCGCCAGCATGGCCTGCTGCTCCGCCACCCGCTGCATCAGGACCTGGCCGGCGCGCATCTGGTCGGTCAGCACCGTCAGCCGCTCGGTCAGCGTCATCAGCGCGTTGCCGGTGGCGGCGCGGCCTTCCTCGCCACGCAGCAGCGTGGCCTGCAGCCCTTCCATGTTCTCCGCGGTCTGCTCCAGCAGGGCCTGGACATAGACGGGGATGGAGCCGCCCTCTCCCTCCGCGCCCGGCAGGCCGGTGGAGAGCCGGGTGAGGCCGGCCAGCCATTCCTCCAACTCATTATAGAATCGGTTCTGTGCCTGGCCGGCGGTGAGATCCAGGAAGCCCAGCACCAGCGCGCCAGCAAGGCCGAGCATGGAGGAGGAGAAGGCGGTGCCCATGCCGCGCAGCGGCTGCGCCAGCCCGGCCTTGAGCTGGTTGAACAACTGGTTCAGGTCGCCCGAGCCGACCGACATGCCGGAGATCACCTCCGACACCGAACCGATGGTCAGCAGCAGCCCCCAGAAGGTGCCGAGCAGGCCGAGGAAGATCAGCAGCCCCGTCATGTAGCGCGAGAGTTCGCGCGATTCGTCGAGGCGGGAGCTGATGCCGTCCAGCACGCTGCGCATCGCCATGGCGGAGAGGCTGAGCCGTTCCGAGCGGCGCTGGGCGAACATGCTGGCCATCGGGCCCAGCAGCCGCGGCGCCGGGCGGGCCGGGGCACCGACGCGCGGGCTGCGGAAATTCTCCAGCCAGGCCACTTCCGGCGCCAGACTCAGCACCTGCCGCAGGTTCCAGGCCACGCCGAGCAGCAGCACGACGATGATGACGCTGTTCAGCACCGGGTTGGTGATGAAGGCATGTGCCAACTCCCCGCCCAGCAGCACGGCGACGGCCGCCACCGCGGCGAGGAAGCCAAGCATGCGCCAGAGATAGCGGACCGGAGGGGTCATGGGTGTTCCAGGCTGAAGGTCGGGGCGGGCGCGGCCGCCGGCACAGGCCGGGCGCGCCGGCAGGCGGGCAATGGCGCTGCGGCCAAGGGGCGCATGGCCAAGGGGCGCATGGCCAAGGGGCGCATGGCTAGCGCGCGGCGGGCAGCGAAGGGGGACGGCCGGTTCACCGGTTGGCCGCTGGGGCCGCTTCGGGCGGCTGCACGTCCACCGCGTCCACCGCCTCCA
>JAEWCI010000199.1 GCA_023390705.1 Pseudomonadota bacterium | reverse complement strand
GTGCTGGCGCTGCTGCTCGCGCCAGCCGCCTGGGTGGCGGGTGAGGCCCTGGCCGGCACCCTGGGGCCGGAGCCGCTGAAGGCGGCGCTGAAGGAGGTCGGCCTCTGGACCATGCGCGGGCTGCTGCTGACCCTGGCGGTGACGCCGGCCGCCCGCCTGTTCGCCGTGCCACGGCTGGCGACGCTGCGGCGGATGATCGGGGTGGGGGTTATGGCCTATGTGCTGCTGCATCTCGGCCTCTACGCCGCGCATGAGAATTTCCGCTGGCTGCGCATCGGCATGGAGATCGTGCAGCGCTTCTACCTGACGCTCGGCTTCCTGGCGCTGCTGGGGCTGCTGGCGCTGGGCTGGACCTCGACCGATGGCTGGGTCCGCCAGCTTGGCCGCGGCTGGAAACGGCTGCACTGGCTGATCTTCCCCATCGCCCTGCTGGCGCTGTGGCATTTCTTCCTGCAATCCAAGTCGCAGCAATGGGAAACGGTGCTGGCCGCCGGCTTCCTGGCCTGGCTGCTGATCTGGCGCGCGCTGCCGGAGGGCTGGCGGCTGCGTCTGCCGGTGCTGCTGGCGCTGGCCCCGGCCGCGGCGCTGGCGGCGGCGCTGGTGGAGTATGCCTGGTACGCCCTGGCCACCAACCTGCCGGCGGGGATGATCCTGGCTGCCAATCTCGATGTTGAATTCGGCCTGCGCCCGGCGCTCTGGGTGGGGCTGGCGGGGCTGGTGGTGCCGGCGCTGGCCGCGCTGCGCCGCCGTTTCACGGGCTGAACGCCACTGGCGGCGTCCCGGCCCGCTCTGGCCCGGACCATTTCGGCTGACCCAGCGGCCCGCCTGCGCGGTTCAGCTCCGCCCAACCTTCAGAAAAAGCGCCGGAGATTCGCCCGGATGCGCTCCAGCACCGGCTTGTCCGGCGAGGGTAGGGGGAAGTCCTGGCCGGTGATCGCCTCGAAGACGCTGATATAGATGCGGGCGGCCTCCAGGTTGATCTCCGGCGGGATGGGCGGGATCGGGTCCTTGTAGGGGTCGCAGCGCGCCACCACCCAGGAACGGATGAAATCCTTGTCGAAGCTTTCCGGCGCGGTGCCGGCGGCGAAGCGTTCGGGGTAGCTGCCGGCGAACCAGTAGCGGCTGGAATCCGGGGTGTGGATCTCGTCGGCCAGCACGATCCCGCCGGCCTCGTCGAAGCCGAATTCGTATTTGGTGTCCACCAGGATCAGCCCGCGCTGCGCCGCGATCTCCTGCCCGCGGGCAAAGAGGGAAAGCGCCAGGGCGCTGACCTTCTCCCACTGCGCCGGGGTCAGGAGCTTGCCCTGGATGATGCGCTCGGGCGTCAGTTCCTCGTCATGGCCGGCATCGAAGGCCTTGGTGGTGGGGGTGATGATGGGCTGCGGCAGCTTCTGGTTGGGCCGCAGCCCGTCCGGGAAGTGGTGGCCGTACATCTCCCGCCGCCCGGCCTTGTACATGGAGAGGATGGAGGTGGAGGTGGTGCCCGCCAGGTAGTCCCGCACCACCACCTCCACCGGCATGATGGAGAGCCGCCGGCAGACCAGCACATTGGGGTCCGGGTATTCCAGGACATGGTTGGGGCAGAGGTCGCCGGTCCGGTCGAACCAGAAGCGGGCGATCTGGGTCAGCACCTGGCCCTTCAGCGGCACCGCGGTGATGATCCGGTCGAAGGCCGAGAGCCGGTCGGTCGCGATGATGATCCGCCGGCCGTCCGGCAGGTCGTAATTCTCCCGCACCTTGCCGCGGTAGTGGTTCGGCAGTTCCGGGATGGCCGCGTCCGTCAGGACGTAGCCGGCATAGGGGGCGAGGTCGGCGAGCTTCGGCATGGCGCTGATGTAGGGCGCCCGGGGGGCGGCGCGCCAGTGTCTTGGCGGCGGCCCCCGGTTGAGCCCGGTCCCGGCCCGCGCCATGGTGCCTTTCCTGCAGCGGATCGCGTCCAGAACGCGAACGCAATCCGCTGCAGGTCATTGTTTGTCGAGCAGGTTCACGCTCCCGGGCGTTCACGCCCGTCCGCGATCTGCTCTGGTTGGTTGTTTTTTCGCATTTTCCGAGTCGCCGGGTGATCCCATCCGGCTTGAAAATGCTCTGGCGGAGGAAGCCCCCATGGCGCGCAAGCACCGCATCGCCGTCATTCCCGGCGACGGCATCGGCAAGGAAACCACCCCGGAAGGGCTGCGCGTGCTGGACGCCGCCGCCCGCCGCTTCGGCTTCGAGCTGGCGCTGAAGCACTATGACTGGTCCTGCGAAACCTATGCCCGGACCGGCAGGATGATGCCGGATGACGGGCTGGACCAGCTCCGCGACTCGGACAGCGTCTTCCTTGGCGCGGTGGGCTGGCCGGGCGTGCCGGACCATGTCTCGCTCTGGGGCCTGCTCATCCCCATCCGCCGCGGCTTCGACCAGTATGTGAACCTGCGCCCCTGCAAGCTGCTGCCCGGCGCGAAGACGCCGCTGGCCGACCGCGCGCCGGAGGATATCGATTTCTACGTGGTGCGGGAGAACACCGAAGGCGAATACAGTTCCGTCGGTGGCCGGATGTTCGAGGGGACGGAGCGCGAATTCGTCTCCCAGCAGTCCATCCTCACCCGCATCGGCACCGACCGCATCCTGAAATACGCCTTCGAACTGGCGATGACCCGGCCGCGCAGGAAGGTGACCAGCGCCACCAAGTCCAACGGCATCACCTTCACCATGCCCTACTGGGACGAACGCTTCGCCGAGATGGCGAAGAACTACCCCGAGGTGAAGACCGACCAGTTCCACATTGACATCCTCTGCGCCCATTTCGTGCAGCACCCGGACTGGTTCGACGTTGTGGTCGGCTCCAACCTGTTCGGCGACATCCTGTCGGATCTGGGGCCGGCGGTGGCGGGCAGCATCGGCATCGCCGCCAGCGCCAACATCAACCCGGAAAAGAAATTCCCCTCGATGTTCGAACCGGTGCATGGCAGCGCGCCGGACATCGCCGGCAAGTGGATCTGCAACCCGATCGGCCAGATCTGGTCCGGCGCCATGATGCTGGAGCATCTGGGGGAGAAGGCAGCCGCCGACGCCATCACCACCGCCATCGAGAAGCACCTGGCCGAGGGCGGACCGCGCACCCGCGACATGGGCGGCAATGCCGGCACGGTGGATGTCGGCAAGGCCATCGCCGAGGCCGTGGCGAAGGGCTGACCGGCAGCTGGGCGGGCGGCGTCCGGTCGGCGGCATGGGCATGCACCGCCGCCGCTTGCCCCTGAGCCGAGTGGCCGTTACACTACCCAGAAGTTGCGAGTGATTCTCAACTGGCTCGCAACGCGGAGGAAGAGGGATGGGCCGCGACTACAGCCATATTGCCCGGCGCTGCGAACGCGCCGTGGTCACGGCCTATCGGGAACTGCGCGAAACCGGTGAGGACGATTTCCGGGCCTTCACCGCCTGCACCGCGCTCTACCGCATCCACCACCCGGAAAGTTCGGCCAATGAGGCACGCCGTCTGGTGGCGGAATGGATCGACCATCACGTCATTCGTGCCGAAATCGGCCCCACCGACGGTTGCGCCTGCAATTGAAGGTGGTTCCCCGCGCCTGACGCGGCACGCTTCGCCCGGGCCGGGTTCGGGCGCTCTACGCCGCCCTGGCCCAGTCGATCGCCGCCAGGGCCAGGGCATCAATCGTGTCCACCACCGGGAAGGGCAGGGCAGGGCCCGCCAGGATGCCCAGCGGGATCTCGGTGCAGCCCAGCACCACTGCGGCGGCCCCGCGTGACGCGAGCGCCGCGGCCGCTTCGGCCAGCGGCCCATGGGCCTCCGCCACGCGGTTGCCCTTCACCAGGGCGATGCCGGGGCTGACCAGCGCCGCCATTTCCTCCGGCGTCGGTACCAGGCATTCATAGCCCAGCCCATCCAGCCTTTCCTGGTACAGGCGCATCGCGAGCGTCCCCGCGGTGCCCATCACCCCGATCCGCCCGTGAGCCAGGCCGGCCCGCCGCAGCCCGGCGGCGGCGGCGTCCACGATGTGCAGGATGGGCAGGCGCGTCGCTGCCTGCATGGCGCCGAACCAGCCATGCGCGGTGTTGCAGGGGATGGCGATGGCGCCGGCTCCCGCCGCCTCCAGCCCGCGGATGCCGCGCAGCAGCCAGGGCAGCGGGTCCTCGCCACCGGCCAGCCGGGCGGCGGTGCGGTCCGGCACCCGTGGGTCGGACCACAGCACGGCCGGGATATGGTCCTGGTCACGTTCCGCCGGGGTCAGCAGGGTGAGCCGGAGCATGAAATGGGCGCTCGCCAGAGGCCCCATGCCGCCCAACACGCCGAGAACCCGCTCCATGCCGCCATCCCTTGCCAACTGCGCCCTGCCGCCGGGCGGCGGCGCCTCTCAACGCGAACCTCGCCCGGATACGAAAGCCTAGAGCATTTTCAAGCCGGGTGGGATCACCAGGCGACCCGGAAAATGTGACAAAACAACAGGCTGGAGCGGTTGCCGTGAGCGCATGCGAACGGAAACCGGCCCAGCAGGCTGCTGAAAAACGCCTACCGTCCTCTGTGTCGTCGTAGCCGGGCCTGGCCCAGGGGCGTGCAACGCTGCGGGCCCGTCGGCGGCTGGGC
>JAEWCI010000198.1 GCA_023390705.1 Pseudomonadota bacterium | reverse complement strand
GGGCAAGGCCGATCAGGTTGAGGAAGGCGATGTAGTTGAGGTCCGGCACCTGGTTCAGGCTGAAGAGGATGGTCTCCGTCATCCAGGCATGCAGCATGACCAGCGTCATGCCGGGGTCACTGGCGTTGAGATTCGTCCATTCCGGCGTATAGCGGGGGATGCGCTGGCGGGCCTCGGCCACGAGATCGTCGAAGCGACGACTGTCCAGGTTGGGTGGCGTCAGGGGCATGATGCGTCCTTCAGGCCGGGCCTTCGTTCAGGAAGAACGGATAGACGATGTTGCGTACCGCGTTGTTCGCGCGGATGCGGTAGTCGGTCTCGATCAGCAGGGTGTTCGGCGCGTCTATCTGCGGCTCGGCCCTCACCGCCAGCACGTCGATGCGCGGCTCCCACCGGATCAGCGCGGCCCGCACTTCCGCCGCGATGAGGGCGCGGGTATTGGCGTTGTTCGGGGCGAAGACATGGTCGTGCAGGCCGCAGCCGAATTCCGGTTCCATGATGCGCGAGCGGCGGGGCGTGGCGAGGATGGTCCAGATCGCTTCCTCGATGGACTGCGCGCCGGCAGACCAGTCCAGCCCGCCGCGGGCATTCACCCGCACCGGGAAGGCCCAGCCCTGGCCGAGGAATTCGCTCATCTCAGCCTCCCACCAGCACGCTCGGCAGTCCGCCGAGCACGGTGCCGACGGCGTTGCGGTTGTTCTGCGTGGTGCTGTCGCCGAGACGGACGATGCCCTTGCCATTGGCCTTCACGGTCGCCGAGAAGGTGGTGAATTTGCATTCGCCCTTCGTCGTGCCGCTGGTCACGCCGCCGCTGGAGCCGGCCTCGTCGCCGGAGGAGGAAGGAATGGTGCTGGCTTCCGTCACCACCGGCTTGCCGCCGGCATTGACATTCGTGGCGGTGCCGGTCGCGTCCGCGAGCTGGGCGATGTTGGGATAGGGGATCGGGACCGGCGAGGAGGGTGGCGCCGGCGTCAGGCAGACATCGGGGAAGGCGAAGCACATCCCGTCCGTCACGGTGATCGGCTGCCCCATCACTCGGCTCCCTCGCTGACGCGGATGGCGCGGTAGCTGTCGGCAGGCTCACTCTCCCAGGGCCAGACCGACCGCCAGATCACCTCGGCGCGGCCGGCGTCCGGGCGGAGGATCAGCGTATCGGCGCGCATGGCGCCAAGGCGGATGCGGGTCCAGTAGGGCGGCTTGTCGGGACCATGCCCGCACCAGGTGCGGTAGAGCGCCTCCAGCACCGGCAGGTCGAGGGTGAGCGAGAACGCATCGGCGCCCGCCTTGCGCAGGGTGACGCGCTGGCCGGTGGCGAGCGGGGCGGAGACTGCCGATGCGGCGGTGAAGCCGCCGCCGCGGCGGTGAAAGTTCAGCACGCGGTTGCTGTAGCCGGCGATGTCGCCGAGCAGCGTGGTGTCGCGCAGGGGGAAGTCGCCCGGGCCGAGCGGGTCGGGCACCGGGCCGGAGAGCGGATTGCCGGCCTCGCCCGCCCGCGGCACCAGGCTGCGCGGCTGGTAGCCGAAGAGATTGCGGTTGCGGTCGGCGAGGTGGATGGCGGGAAGCGGCGGGTTCGGCTCGGTGCGGGTGAGCCAGGTCGTGCCGTCCACGCGCAGCTCCGCGCCGGCCGGGGTGAGGCCATCGAGGAATCCCTCCACCACGATGTCGGAGGCAGGCTTGTACGGGGCGATATCGGCTTCGCGGGTGACATCCATGCCATCGGCGCCGACGCTGCCCTGATCGGCCAGGATCATCGTACTGGCGGCGGCATCGGGATCGGGCGTCATCCGGTGCGTGTCCGCCCCTCCGGATGCGGAGAGAATGTAGCCGGCCTTGACGATGACCGACCCGATCCTCTGCGCCGCGCCGCCGGAGAGCCGCTGGCCAACGACGAAGGCGGCGCCATAGGGGCGCGTGCCGGGCAGCTCGACCTTCATGGGTTGAGCTCCACCGTGGCGCCCTTGACCGTGGTGGTGCCCGAGGCCTCCAGCGTCAGCGAACCGGAGGTCTTGATGGTGATGCCATCCGACTTCATCTCGATGCGGTTACCGGATGCGTCCTCGATGGTGATGCCGCTGTCATCGCCATCGAAGAAGGTGATCATGTGCCCGTCCTTGGACTTGATCCGGCGCTGGCCGACCTTCTCCGAGGCGGTTTCATCCTGCCCGCCATAGATGAAGCCGAGCACGACGGGTTCTTCCGCGAAATAGGCAAGGACGGCGAGGTCCCCGGTCTCGGGGAGCATCATGAATCCGGTGGCGTTGCCGCCGAAGGGCATCATCACCCGCGCCCATTTCGTCACCACGCCGTCGGGGCGGTCGAGGCGCTGGCATTTCACGCGGCCGCGCGCCTCGGGGTCCTCGTTGTCTGTCACCCGGCCGAGGTAGAGCGTGCTGATTGCGTCAGCCATTCAACACCTCCTTGCGGGCCTGGAAGTTGGTCGTGTAGCCGCCGCCGCCGATGGCATGGGTGGTCTGGGTCAGCCGCCAGGTGCCGTCGAAGCGGGCGCCGAGGCCGCTGAGCGTCACCGTCTTGCCGGCGCGCAGCGTCGGCAGGCCGATCGAGCTGCCGCTGCCGGTGATCAGCGTGGCCGCCAGCGCCCGCAGATGCGCGAGCGCCGCACGGCTGGCATCGGCCTTGGTGCGGATGTTCTCGGGCTTGATGACCTCGCGCAGGCCGCGCACGGCGGTGTCGATATCGGCCTGGCCGGCAGGGCCAAGCGCGGAAGGCGACAGGCCGATATCCGACCAGGTTTTCGTCACCTCGATCCGCCCGCCGCCATCGGCGTCCGGGTCGCCCCAGCGCACCACCACTTCCGCGACCTGGCCCTTGGCCGAAAGGACCGGCGTGAAGCTGATGAGGGTGCGGCCCCAGACGAAATCCGCCACCGGCGGGCTGGTGTCCTCGGAGGGCGCGGAAAGGAAGAGCGTCGGCTTGCTGTCTTCCCCGGAAGCCGGAATCGTCATCATCGAAAGCCCGTAGCCCTCAGCACGCTTCTGGATCTCCTCGTAGAGAATGCCCTCGATATCCACATCCTCTTCCTCGGCGCCCTCCTCCTCGACATTCGACCATTGCACCGTCACGTCGTTCTCCCGGCAGAGCTGGTCCACGATGGCCTTGGCGGTGCCGGAGTAGTTGCCTTCCACATGGATCTTCTGCAGTCCGCGCTGGAAGGCATCGAGCGCGCGCACGCGGCAGGTCGGTGCGCCCGAGGCGGGAAAGGACGGAGAGAGCGAAACCACTTCGCCGTCCATGATGAAGGGCAGGTCGCCTTCCTCCGCATAGCCCATGAAGAGGCTGACCCCGGCGCCGGGCTCGAAGACCGGCACGGGCAGGCCGCCCGGGGAGAGGGTCAGGAGCCGGCCGCTCTCGTCCCAGGGGGAGGAGAATTTCGGCCGGAGACGCACCGGGTCCCAGTCGTTGAGCACGAATTCGAAGCTGTCGATGTTCTCCAGGTCGTCGGTGAAGGACAGTTCCAGCACATCGGCGATCACCTCGCGCCCGGTATCCTGGCCGTTGAGCTTGATGCGGAAGGCCGGGGCGAAGAAGGACCTGTCGGCATGGAAGCTTTCTGCTGCCATGGTTCAGGCCCGTGGCGGCAATTCGAGCGGGGTGCCGGGGGCCAGGTGCCGGACCTCGACAATCCGGTTATGGGCGGCGATGACTCGCCACAGCCGGGCATCGCCATAGGCGTCATAGGCGATCAGCGGCAGGGATTCGCCCTCCCGCACCACATGCAGGCGCGTATGGTCGGAGGACTGGTAGTTTATCGCCGTCACCTGCTGGGCGACGGTTGCATACTGCTTGAGCGAGACCGAGACGATGGCGCGCAGCGGCTTGCCATCCGGGTTGAACAGGGTGAAGCGGCGGGAGACGGAGAGCACGGCGGCGGTGAAGGTCTGCCCGGCCTGATCAGTCTCCCCGAAGCTCGCGCCAGGGAAATCGTCGCCCCAGGTCACCTGCACCAGCGGAGGGTGATGAAGGCTGCCCTTGATGGAAACGAGCTTGTGGAATTTCTCCACCTCCGCCGTCACCGGCTGGGCGGTGGCGCCGGTCCCGCCTTCGGTGGAGTCGAAGAAGAGGTCCATGGAAAGCGTCGTCGCCTCGCCGCGCACGAATTGCAGCACCGGCAGTTCGAGCCCGGGGATGGCGACCTCGGCATACTGCGCCCCCTTGGCGAAGGTCAGCTCGGCCGGCGCGTATTTCACCGTCATCGGGGCATCGATGGCCTGGCCGCGCACATCCACCTTCTGGAAGGTCAGCTCGACCATCTAGCGCCTCGTCCGCAGATTGGCCGAGCGGTCGGCGCTGCGCTGCGCGCGGAGGCGTTCCTCCTCCTCAAGCTGCCGCTTCACTTCGGCCACGATGCGCGCCATGACCCGGGGGTTGAGCAGGGCATCGGCGTCGGTCACGTTGAGATCCGTCGAGACCTCGTTGATCTGCACGTCCATGTCACAACCCCACCGCGCCAAGGGCGCTGTCCAGAAGCTTGCCGGGGGACATGGTCAGCGTCAGCTTCTCATGCGCGATCTCCAGCCGCTCGATCGCGGTGGCCGAGGTGCCGGCGTTCAGCGCCGGCCCGGACCATTTCACCGGGATGCCACGCTCGAAGGTCCAGCACTTGATCGGGATGCGCGTCTCGTTCGCCAGGAAGATCAGGCCGTTGCGGCGCTTGCCCTCGCCCTTCAGGAATTCCTCGTGCCAGAGATAGAGATCCTCGCCGAAGCCGACGCCGCGCGAGAGCACGATGGACGGGAAGCCGGCGCGGCCGGGGAAGCGGAAGACCCGGTCGTTCTGGCCGCCCGCGAGCACTTCCTCGACCTTGATCTCGCTCTCAAGCCCGGTGCATTCGGAAAAGCCGCCGAGCAGGAAGGCCGAGGCGACGGCGGCGGCTTCGAGGAAGGGATTCGAATCCTCGATGAGCGCGATGTAGAAGTTGAAGGCAGGCAGGGGGCCCAGCATGGATCACTCCGTTACCTTCAGCGCATCCTGCGCATGGCCAAGGCGGAACAGGATGAATTCGTAGGGCTCGGCCGGGGCGACGCCGATATCGACGGTGAGCCGCCCGGCGGCCTGGTCGGCCTCGCTGTTGTTGTCGCTGTCGCATTTCACGGTGTAGGCGGCTTCCGGCCTGGTGCCGGCCAGCACGCCGTCACGCCAGAGCCGGTTGAGGAAGCTCCCGACCGTCACCGTCACGGCATGGCGGGTGAGGAGGTTGTTGGGTTCGAAGACCACCCAGGCCAGGCTCGACTCAAGCGTCTTCTCGATGGCATCCACGATGCGCCGCGTGGTCAGGAACCGCCATTCGGGATCCGAGGACAGGGTGCGCGAGCCGTTGATGCGGATGCCGCGGCCGGGGAAGGCGCGGATCGCGTTGATGCCGGCGGGATTGAGCATGCCCTGCTCGGCCTCGTCGATGCTGAGCGCAAGCCCCTCCACGAAGCGCAGCGGCCGGTTGGCGCCGCTGCGGTGGATGCCGCCTTCGTGCTCCGCGGCGGCGAAGGCGCCGCAGACATGGCCGCAGGGTGGGACGGAGACCAGCGCCGCCTCGGCCCCTGACGGGCCGACGATGCGCAGCCAGGGGCCGAACAGGCCCAGGCGCGCCGTGTCGCCAAGCCGGCTGCGCCAGCTCCTGAGCTCGTCCAGGCGGAGTTCCGGCCTGGGCGGATCAGTGATGGCGATCTTGTAGGGGCCGACCAGCGCCGGCTCGGCCAGGGCCTGCGTCACTTCGAGCACCTCGCTTTCGGTCAGCGCCCGTGCCCGGCCCTGCGGCTGCAATTCGAAGGGCTGCGGCGGCAGATCGAAGGCGCTCGACTGCACGAGCACCTCAAGGGGCTCGAAGCCCGGCTTGGTGATGCGCAGCGCGACCAGGCCGAGCGCGATCCCACTGACCGCGAAGCCGCCCTCGGCATCCGTGGTCGCCTGCCCGCCGGCGCCGGTCACGTCGACGGCAGCGCCCGAAACCGGCGTGCCGCTGCCAGGCGTGCCGGGTTGATCGCCCGTCGTCACACGGCCGGCGAGCCGTCCCTCGGGCGGGATCGAGAGGTCGGTGCAATCGCGCCTTTCCGGGATTGGCCCCTCATCCACCATGGTCATGGTGCCTTGCAACACCAGATCGGGGGCGGCGATCATCGTGGCTTCGGAAAGCCGGGCGATGGCGGGCAGCGCAGCAAGCCAGGTGGCCGCGGCGATCCCGGTCAGCCCATTGCTGCCGCCGCGCAGCAGGTGATTGCCTTCGGGTGGCCAGACGGCCGGATCGGTCCAATCGGAGGCGACCGGCGGGACGAGATGCAGCGAACGGGACTCACGCTGCACGATCGCTGCAAGGGAGCGGCTGTGGCGAGGATCGGGGGCAAGACCATCGAAGCTCTGCTGCAACCGCCCGTCGAGGCGCAGGTCGAGACGGAATTCCACGGAGGCGACCCGGATGACGCGGGTGGGATCGAGCCCGAGCGCGACGGGACTGCGGCGGAGACGGATGAGGCTCCGCGCCGTGTCCACTTCGCTCGCCTGCAGCCGCACGGTCACCGGATTGCGTTCGGCATCGAGCTGGGTCAGTTCCAGCACGCTCGCCGCCTCGATGCCGGCCAGCGAGGCGAGTGA
The DNA here is from genome assembly GCA_023390705.1 of Pseudomonadota bacterium. Taxonomy (GTDB): domain Bacteria; phylum Pseudomonadota; class Alphaproteobacteria; order Acetobacterales; family Acetobacteraceae; genus JAEWCI01. Next base: position 1,998 of record JAEWCI010000198.1, on the reverse strand, counting down.
CAGCGCAAAGGGATCGCTTCCGTCCTGCGGGATTGTCTCGGTCAGGGCGCGGCCGCTGCGGCGGATCTCGATGCTCAGGCCGTTGCCCCAGGTGCCGGGGTCGTCGCTGCGGGCGCCGCGCTCGCGAAGCTGGGCCTCGATGATCTGCACCCATGAGGCGGCCGCTACCTGGTTGCCGGAGCCCAGGCGACGGGGATCGATCATCGGCCAGGGAAAGGAGGCGCGAGCCGACCAGAGGCCCATCGCCACGCTGGCGGCCGTGGCGCTGGCATCGGCAATGCGCAGCACATAGGCAGCGGTGCCGCCGGTTTCGAAGAAGCCCATGACGGCAGGCCAGAGGAAACCCTCGGTCGGGCGCGGGCCGAAAAGGGTTTCGAACAGCGCCGGGCTCTCGATGCGCACCGGCACGCCGACCGGGCCACGTACGGCATAGCCGAGGAAGATCGCCACGTCTCCACGCGCAAGGGGGCCGATCGCCCGCACCGGAAGGGCTGGCTGCCGATAGAGGCCTGGGGTGAGCAACGTGAGCAAACCTTCGTCTCCAGGAATGCGGCGACTGGCCATGCCGGGATGTGCCGGCAGGCCGGGCCAGGCGTCAGACGAGTGCGACATCCTCCACGGCGATCTCGATGCTCTCCATCGCCGCCTCATTGGCGGAGGCCTTGAGCGCGGGGCCTTCGTATTTCGACACCCAGCCTTCGCGGAATTCCCAGCGTAATGCCGGCTGGCCGGCTTCGTCGCGCAGGATCACGGCGCCCGACTTGCGTTCGGTCACGCCGTCAATGGTGGTCTTGCGCCAGTTCCAGAGTTCGCGGTTCTGCGTGTAGCCGCGCTTGAGCGAGATGTTCCCGTGCTTGCGCAGGCCGGGCAGCTTGCGCATCGTCGCGGTGTCCGATCCCTCGCGATACTCGATGATGTCCTGCTCCATGGAAAGGCCGCCCACCTCGGCGAAACCCGCCACCGTGGTGCCCTCGATCTCCAGGATGAAGTTGTACTGGGCGTAAGGGTCGTTGCGTGCCATGTCCCGTGGTTCCTTCTCTCAGCCTGCGTCTGTTCAGGCGGTCGCCTCGCGGGTCTTCTGGCTGATGCGGACGATGACGAATTCCGCGGGTTTGACCGGCGCGACGCCGATCTCGACGATCATCCGGCCATTGTCGATGTCGTCCTGCGTCATGGTGACGTTGTAGCCGATGTTCACGAAGAAGGCCTCTTCCTGCTTCAGCCCGGCCAGGGCGCCGGAACGCCAGACGGTGGTCAGGAAGTTGGATGTCGATTGCTTGACGGTGTCCCACAATGGCTGGTCATTGGGCTCGAACACCGCCCATTGCAGCCCGGTATCCAGCGACTGCTCGATGAAGAGCAGGAGGCGGCGGACATTGATGTATTTGAATTCGGGGTCCGAGGTGGCGACGCGGGCGCCATAGATGCGCAGGCCGCGGAGTTCCTCGCGGAAATCGCGGAAGCAGTTGACGTGCAGGGGGTTCAGGATGTCCTGCTCGCCCTTGCCGAGCTTGGTTTCGAATTGCAGGATGCCGCGCACCACCTCGTTGGCCGGGGCCTTGTGCACGCCCCTCGTGGTGTCGGTGCGCGCCATGATCCCCAGCATGTGGCCGGAGCTCGGGATGACCCGCAATTCGCCGGGTGGTGCGAAGCGGTCGGCGATGACCAGGCCGGGGTAATAGACTGCGGCGCGCGTCGTGTCGTAGTTCTGGCGGTGCGACCGGGCACCGGAGAGACCGACGCCAAGCGGCGTGTCCAGCACGGCGAAGCGGTAGCGCATCCGCTCGGCATGGGCGATGAGTGCGTTCTGTACCGTGACGGAGGTCCGGCCGGGCACGGCGATGAGCGATACCGCGGGTTCGTTCTCCAGCGCCTGGATGCCGGTGCGCTGGCCAGGGTCCTCCGAAGCCGCGCCGACATAGGTGGTATCGGTCACGCCGGCGGCGTCGTCCGCGCCGCCGGTAAGGTGAAGCGGCAACCCGTGCAGGAATCCCGATG
>JAEWCI010000194.1 GCA_023390705.1 Pseudomonadota bacterium | reverse complement strand
GTGCTGGCGCTGCTGCTGGCCGGGCTGCCGGTGCGCCTGCCGCAGCAATACTGGCGCTTCGCCGGCCTGCCGGACCTGCTGGGCATCGCCGGCGCGGCGCTCGGCGGGGCGCTGCTGTTCAGCGGCGGGGCGCATCTGCTGCATGTCTGGCAGGCGCCCAACCCGGCCTTCCCGGTGGTGCATGCCCTGGTCCTCCTGGTGTTGCTCGGCGCCCCGCGCGTCGTCGGCAGGCTGCGCCATGGCCGCCGCACCGCCGAAGCCGAGGCCACCGCCCTACCGGTGCTGCTGGTCGGCGCCGGGGATGGTGCCGACCTCTTCATCCGCGCCCTGGAGCAGGAGCGCACGCCCGGCTACCGGGTGCTGGGCATCCTCTCGCTGCGCTCCCGCCAAGCCGGGCGGCGCATCCTTGGCCACCCGATCCTCGGCACGGTGGACGACATCGCCCCGGTGCTGGAACGGATGCGCGCCGAACACTGCCTGCCGGCGCTGATCGTGGTGGCGACGCCGCATGTCCAGGGGCTGGCGCTGGAAAGGCTGCTGGACGCCGCCGACCGCCATGGCGTGCCGGTGCGCCGCGCGCCCAGCCTCACTAATCTGGACCCCGCCGCGCGCCGCGCGCCGGACCGGCTGGACGGCCGCCAGGAGCAGCGGCTGCAGCTTCGCCCGGTGGTGGTGGAGGAATTGCTGGACCGGCCCCAGGTGCCGCTGGACCGCGAAGGCATGGCCCGGCTGATCCAGGGCCGCCGCGTGCTGGTGACGGGCGCCGGCGGCACCATCGGCGGCGAGCTCGCCCGCCAGGTGGCGAGCTTCGGTCCCTCGGAACTGGCGCTGCTGGACCACGGCGAATACGCGCTCTACGAGATCGACCTGGAATTGCGGGAACGCAGCCCGGGCGTGCCGCGCCGTGCGGTGCTGGCCGATGTGCGCGACGAGGCCCGCATTCGCCGGCTGTTCGAGGAATTGCGGCCGGAGCTGGTGTTCCACGCCGCCGCCCTGAAGCATGTGCCGATGGTGGAGAACGACCCGCTGGAAGGGCTGCTGACCAATGCGCAGGGCACCCGGATCGTGGCGGATGCGGCGCGCGCGGTGGGCTGCCGCGCCATGGTCTTCATCTCCACCGACAAGGCGGTGAACCCCACCAGCGTCATGGGCGCCAGCAAGCGGCTGGCCGAGATGTACTGCCAGGCGCTGGACATTTCCGCCCGCACCGCCGCCGCCCGCGGCGGCGCCGAGGCCCGGCCGTCATCCCAGGGGGCATCCCAGGGCATGCGCTGCGTCACCGTGCGCTTCGGCAATGTGCTGGGCAGCACCGGCAGCGTGGTACCGCTGTTCCGCCGGCAATTGGAGAATGGCGGGCCGCTGACCGTCACCCACCCCGATATGCGCCGCTACTTCATGACGGTGCGGGAAGCGGTGGGGCTGGTGCTGCAGGCCAGCGTCATCGGCGCCGAGGACCGCGCGGACCAGCCACCGGAACTGGCCGAAGGCGGCATCTTCGTGCTGGATATGGGCAAGCCGGTGAAGATCGTGGACCTGGCGCGGCGGATGATCCGCCTAGCCGGGCTGCGGCCGGACGAGGATGTGGAGATCCGCTTCACCGGCCTCCGCCCCGGCGAGAAGCTGTACGAGGAGCTGTTCCACGGCCAGGAGCCGCCGCGCCCGACCGGCTTCGAGGGGCTGCTGGTGGCGACGCCGCGCACCGCCGATGCCGCGCTGGTTGGCCGCGCCATTGACGAGATCGCCGGCGCCTGCCGTGGCGGCAATGCCCGGCTGGCGCTGTCGCAGCTCGGCCGGCTGGTGCCGGAATTCGACCACCAGTCCGAAGCCGCCCAGGCGCCACGCGCCGGGAGCTGACCTCGCGCGGCAACCCTGCCGCTACTGCGGCCGGATGCCGGCCTGGCGCGCTGCCTCGCCCCATTTGTCCAGCTCCGCCTGCACGAAGCGGCGCAGTTCGGCGGGGGAGGAGGTGACCACCTCGGCGCCCAGCACGCGGTGACGTTCCACCACCTCCGGCCTCTTAACCGCCGCGGCGCAATCGGCCGAAAGCTTCGCCAGCAGCGGCTCCGGGATGTTCGCCGGACCGATGACCATGCCCCAGGTGGCGGCCTCGAAGCCCGGCAGGAAGGCTTCGCCGATGGTCGGCGTATCCGGCAGTTGCGGTGCCCGGCGGGCGCCGGTGGTGGCCAGCGCCTTCAGCGTGCCGGCCTGGATATGCGGCAGGGCGGCCGGCACCGTGTCGAACATGATGTCCACCCGGCCGGCGATCAGGTCCGGATGCGCCTGGGTGGAGCCGCGATAGGGCACGTAGCTCAGCTCGATGCCGGTGCGCTGGGCGAACAGCACCGGCGCCAGCCGCACCACCCCGCCGGTGCCGGCGAAGGTGACGCCGGGGTTCTTCTTCGCGTGCTCCACCAGCTCGGCCGGGGTGCTGGCGGCGAAGTTGCGGGCGGCGCAGAGCACCAGCGGCGTCGAGGTGGTCTGGGTGACGAAGCTGAAATCCCGCATGGTGTCGAAGGGCAGCCGGTAGAAGGCCGCGTTCACCGGATGCCCGACCGAGACGAGGCCCAGCGTGTGGCCATCCGGCGCGCTGCGCGCCACCACCTCGGTGCCGATCACGCCATCGGCGCCGGCGCGGTTCTCCACCGCCACCGGCTGGCCCCAGGCGGCGGCCAGCGGGTCGGCCATCAGCCGGGCGGTGATGTCCGAAACGCCGCCCGGCGTGTAGGGCACGATCATCCGCACCGGACGGTTGGGGAAGCCGGCCGTCCCCGCCCCGCCCCCTTGGGCACGGGCCGTTGCGGCGGCCAGCAGGGCAGGCGCGGCAAGGCCGGCCCGCAGCAGCATGCGGCGTGAGCGGTTCATGGTGTTCCCTCCCGTTTCCGCCGCCACTCTGCGCCGCTGCCGTGCCGCGCGCTACCGCGGATCGCGTTCAAAACCGAACGTCAATCCGCAATAGGCCATTGTTTGCCGGGCAGATTCACGCTTCCGGGCGTTCACGCCCATCCGCGATCCGCTCTACCGTCCCTTCGCCTTCCGCCAGGCGGCGAACAGTTCGCGGTTCTTCGGGTCGGTCATGGGATAGAGGCCGCGGATGCTATGGCCGGCGGCCACCCTTTCCTGCACGAAATCCTCCTGCACCGTCTGCTCGAAGGCTTCCTCGGCCACCTGGTCGGCGACATGGGCGGGGATGCAGACCACGCCCTCGCCATCGCCCACCATGATGTCGCCGGGATAGACCGGCACCTCGCCGCAGGCGACCGGCACGTTGAGGTCCACCGCATGGTGGCGGATGAGGTTGGTCGGCGCGCTGGGCGCGGCGTGATAGACGGGCCAGTCCATCTGCGCGATCTCCGGCGTGTCGCGGAAGCCGCCATCGGTGACGGCGCCTGCCACGCCGCGGGCCTTCAGGCGCGTCAGCAGGATGCCGCCGGCGCTGGCGGCCTTCGGGTCGCCGCGGCTGTCCACCACGAAGACCGCGCCCGCCGGGCATTCCTCCACCCCCTTGCGCTGCGGGTGGTCGGGGTCGAGGAAGGCGTCCAGCCTGTCCAGGTCCTCGCGCGCCGGGATGTAGCGCAGGGTATAGGCAGGCCCCACCATGGGCGGGGCGGCCGGGTTGATCCGCCGTGGCCCTTGCAGGAATGTGTTGCGGAAGCCGTGCTTGAACAGCACGGTGGTGAGCGTGGCGGTGGAGACGGCGGAAAGCTTCCGCCTGGTTTCCGGGTTCATCGCGGCGTTGCCTCCTCCTTCTGCGCCCGTGGAGTCCTGCCCCCTCCGCCGCCGCGCGTCCAGCATCGAACGGGGCAGCGGAGCCCAGCCTGTGCCTGCCAATGACGCGCAACTCCATTCCCCCAGCTACCGGCTGGCGGTCGAGGATACGGATTTCCTGCTGCGCGACGAAATGCGCCCCGCCCGTTTCATGCTGGAATTCGCCAAGACCGAGCTGGCTCTGCGCGACTGGGGCGTGCGCTCCACCGTGGTGGTCTTCGGCAGCGCCCGCATCCCGGCGCCGGAGGACGTGCCCGCCCTGCTGGCCGCGGCACCGCCGGAACGCCGCGCCCAGGCCGAGGCGCTGGCGCGGCTGGCGCCCTGGTACGACAAGGCGCGGGAATTCGCCCGCATGGTCAGCCTGCGCGGCGGCGCCCTGGCAGCGGAGGGCAAGCTGCGGGACAATGTCATCGCCACCGGCGGCGGCCCGGGCATCATGGGGGCGGCGAACCGGGGCGCGGCGGATGTCGGGGCGCCTTCCATCGGCTTCAACATCAGCCTGCCGCGCGAACAGGGGCCGAACCCCTGGAGCACGCCGGCGCTGACCTTCCGCTTCCACTACTTCGCGCTGCGCAAGATGCACCTGGCGATGCGGGCCAATGCCCTGGCCGTCTTCCCCGGCGGCTTCGGTACCTTCGACGAGATGTTCGAAATCCTGACGCTGCTGCAGACCCGCAAGGCGCCGCCGGTGGGGGTGGTGCTGTTCGGCGCGGAATACTGGCGGAAGGTGATCAATTTCGACGCGATCGCCGAGGCAGGGCTGATCGACGCCGCCGATCTCGGGCTGTTCAGCATCGTCGAGGAACCGGAGGAAGCCTGGGAATGGCTGATCAGCCATGGGCTGAAGGCGCATACGCCCCCCGGGGAAGCGCGGGAGGCCTGATGCCCTGCCCCTTCGCCGGCTGCATGCCGCACAACCGGCGAAAGGGCCCTGGCCACCCGCCTTCCGCCGGCGTGCAGCCCTGCCGGAACATCGCGTTTCGCCATGCCGGGCGGGGGCCCCAGGGGCGCAGCGGAAGGCCGGGCGCCCGGACGGGTGCCGCTTCCCATGCGGCCCGCGTGCCGCGACGCCGGCCGGGCGCGGAAACCGGGGCCTGGGCTCGGCGCCGCCCGGCCGTTTCCATTGTTTGGCGCCGGGCGCGCTGTTAGGCGGCACCCAGCC
>JAEWCI010000193.1 GCA_023390705.1 Pseudomonadota bacterium | reverse complement strand
GTCGAAGGGCTCGTTGCGGAACGGGCAGAGCCCGGCCTCCGCCAGGGCGCGGCCGAGGGCGTCGAGGTCGGTGTCGGCGGGCAGGCCGAGGTGGCCGTCCTCGCGCGCGAGAGGCGTGTGGCGGGGCAGCACCCTCGTCAGCACCTGCGCGGTCTGCGGCGTGACCCACCCCACCGGATGCGCGCCGAGCCACAGGCGCTGCCGGCCTCCGGGCAGGCGGGCATTGTTGCAGGCGGCAATGTGGCGGGCGAAACCGGGATCGTCGGGGAGGGTTTGCATGCCTCCCTCGATAGGCCAATCCGCGCCGGGAGACCAACCCGAGCTTTGCAAACGCCCCCCGCGATGCCACATGGGGCAGACCATGAAAAGCAGCCTCCCCCCCCAGCCCGCGGCCCAGCCCGGACTGCCCGACCTGGCCGGCACCACGGCGCCGGAACGTTCGACCCTGGCCACGCTCCGCTCCCTGCTGCCCTATCTGTGGCCGCGCGACAGCCTGGGCGCGCGGGTGCGGGTGACGGCCGCCTTCGTGCTGCTGCTGGCGGCCAAGGGGGCCACGGTGCTGGTGCCCCTCGTCTTTGCCCGCGCGGTGGATGCGCTGGCCCCGCGAGGGAGCGAGGCGGTGGTGGTGCCGCTGGCGCTGGTAGTGGGCTACGGGGTGCTGCGCGTCTGCTCCTCGGGCTTCGCCGAGCTGCGCGACGCGGTGTTCGCCGCGGTGCAGCAACGGGCGGTGCGCCGCATCGCGCTGGAGACCTTCCGTCACCTCCACCAGCTCTCGCTGCGCTTTCATCTCGACCGCCGCACCGGCGGGCTGTCGCGCGCGCTCGACCGCGGACTGGCCGGCATCGAGGCGGTGCTGCGGCTGGCGGTGTTCAACGTCATCCCCACCCTCATCGAGGTGGTGCTGGTGCTGGGCATCCTCTGGCACCTGTTCGACTGGCGCTACGCGGCGCTGACGGCGGCGGCGCTGGTGGGCTATCTCGGCTTCACCCTGGCCTTCACCTCCTACCGCCTGCGCATCCGCCGGCGCATGAACGAGACCGACAACGAGGCCAAGAGCCGCGCCATCGACAGCCTGCTGAACTACGAGACGGTGAAGTATTTCGGCAACGAGGCGCATGAGGCGCGGCGCTACGACGCCAGCCTGGGCCGCTACGAGCAGGCCTATATCCGCTCCGAGGTCACGCTGAACCTGCTGAATGCCGGCCAGGCGACGGTCATCGCCATCGGCCTGACCATCGTGATGCTGATGGCGGCGGGCGGCGTGGTGCGCGGGGAGATGACGGTGGGCGATTTCGTGCTGGTGAACACCTACCTCATCCAGCTCTACCTGCCGCTGAACTTCCTCGGCTTCGTCTATCGCGAGATGAAGCAGAGCCTGACCGACATGGAAGCCATGTTCCGCCTGATGCGGGAGGAGCGCGAGGTGGCGGACAGCCCCGGCGCGCGGCCCCTGGCCGCCGGCCCGGGCGAGGTGGCGTTCGAGGATGTGCGCTTCGGCTATCGCACGGACCGCACCATCCTGAAGGGCGTTTCCTTCCATGTGCCGCCGGGGCGGACGCTGGCCATCGTCGGGCCGACCGGCGCGGGGAAATCCACCATCTCCCGCCTGCTGTTCCGCTTCTACGACGCGACCGGCGGCCGCATCCTGATCGATGGCCAGGAAATCCGCGCGGTGACGCAGGACAGCCTGCGCGCGGCCATCGGCGTGGTGCCGCAGGACACCGTGCTGTTCAACGACACCATCCGCTACAACATCGCCTATGGCCGCCCCGGCGCGCCCGAGGAGGAGATCGTCGAGGCGGCGAAGCTGGCCCAGGTGCATGATTTTGTCATGCGCCTGCCGGATGGCTACAACACCATGGTCGGCGAGCGCGGCCTGAAGCTTTCGGGCGGCGAGAAGCAGCGGGTGGCGATTGCCCGCACCATCCTGAAGAACCCGCGCATCCTGATCCTGGACGAGGCGACCAGCGCGCTGGACACGCATACGGAACAGGAGATCCAGCAGGCGCTGCGCCAGGTTTCGGCCAACCGCACTACGCTGGTCATCGCCCACCGGCTTTCCACCGTGGTGGAGGCGGATGAGATCATCGTGCTGCAGGACGGGCAGATCGCCGAGCGTGGCAACCATGGCGCGCTGATCGCCGCCGACGGGCTCTATGCCGAGATGTGGCGCCGCCAGTCCGAGGCGGTGGCGATGGCCGAGGCCGCCGCGGCGGCGCAGGCGGCGGCGGGGCTGGATGGCTCCCGCCGCACCCGGATGGGGGAGGCGGTGAAGTAGCCCGGGCGCCGGGCATCGCCTGGAGCCGGGATGCCTACTGGTCCAGCACCACCCCCAGCCGCCGCGCCCGTTCCCGCCAGCGGGCGTCGTCGGCCTGGACATGGGCCAGGAAGCCGGCGCGGTCCGCGGGGTCCACGACATAGCCATTGGCGGTGAGGAAGCCCGGCGCCTCCGGGCTGGTGGCGAAGGCGTGCATCTCGCGCGCGATCCGTTCGACGACCGGCGCCGGGGTTCCGGGCGGGGCGAGGATGCCGAACCACAGGTCGCCGGCCAGGCCGAAGCCCTGCTCGGCGAAGGTGGGGACCTCGGGCGCGCCGGCGAAGCGCTGCGGATGCACCAGGCCCAGGATGCGCACCCGCCCGGCCTGGGCGGTGGCGACGCCGATCGGCACCATGAAGGCGTCCACCTGTTCCGCCACCAGCGCCTGGATCGCCGGCGCGGCGCCCTGGTAGGGCACATGGGTCAGTTCGATGCCCGTTTCGGCGGCGAAGGTCTCCATCATCACCTGGGAGGTGCTGCCGACACCCCAGGTGGAATAGGTCAGCGGCTTGTCGGCCGGCGCCGCCTTGGCCAGAGCGACGAATTCCCGAAGGTTGCGTGCCGGCAGCCCCGGCCGCACCGCCAGCGAGAACAGCAGCCGGGCAATGCCCGCCACCGGCACGAAACGTTCCGGCTGATAGGGCAGGTGGCGATAGACCACCGGGTTCACGGAATGGGTATCGGCCGTGGTGAACAGCAGCACATGCCCGTCCGGCGGCGCGTTCTGCACATATTGCGAGGCGAGCGCGGCATTGGCGCCCGGCCGGTTCTCGATCACCACCGGCTGGCCCAGGCGGGGCCCGAGCTGCTGCCCCACCCAGCGGGCCAGCACATCGGTGGCGCCACCGGGCGGGAAGCCCACCACCAGCCGCACCGGGCGGCTCGGCGCCCATGGCTGCTGCGCGGGGGCCGGGGTGGTGGCCAGCATGGCAAGGCCGGCCAGCGCGGCGCGGCGGGTCAGGAATGAACGCATGGGCTTCCTCCTGGGGGCATGGCGGCGTCGGACGCCGCTTCCGGACAGAGACTTAGCAGGCCGCCGCGGTTTGATACCCCCTTCCCTTGGCCCCGGGGGTTCCACCGGGGGCCGTGCCGTCCTATCTGCCCGGGGAGCAAGGAGTAACGCCGCATGCAACTGGACCCTCAGGGCGTGGCCCCGGAAGATTTGAGCCATGCCGGGTCGGTGGTGGACAAGGCCATCGAATACATGATGGACCAGAACATCGCGCCGATCTCCGCGGCCTCCGCGCTGCTGGGGGGCGCGCTGGGCCTGCTGGCGCGCAGCATGGACGACCGCGCCATCGCGGCGGTGCTGCGCAATGCCCTCGCCTCGGTCGAATCCGGGGAGTTGCGGGAGATGCGCGACCAGTTGCCGGGCGGGGGCGCCAGCGGCATGTAGGGTGGCCGGCGGCTTGACGTGGCGGGGCCATTCCGCCATACGCCCGCCTTCCAGACCACGACCCGCGCGCGGCCTTCCGGCCGCCCTGCGCCTGTTTTCGGGATTACGACCATGGCCCGCCGCTGCGGCATCACCGGCAAGGGCGTGCTGACGGGTAACAACGTCAGCCACGCCAACAACAAGACCCGCCGGCGCTTCCTGCCGAACCTGCAGGAAACCTCCTTCTTCTCGGACGTGCTGGGCAGCAGCATCCGCCTGCGGCTGACCACCAACGGCATCCGCACGGTGGAGCACAATGGCGGGCTCGATGCCTTCCTGCTCGGCACCCCCGACCGCAAGCTGCCGGAGGAAGCGCAGGCGCTGAAGCGCCGCATCCTGCGCGCCAAGGCGAAGAAGGAAGCCGCCGCGGCGGCTTAACCGAAGCTTAGGGCTTCGCTTGCTAAAGGCCGGGCCATGCTCGGCCTTTTGTCTTTTCTGGCACTCGCTTCCGGCATCGGCGGCCTCGGCTATGGCTGGGTGGCGCATCGCCGGCTGGCCGCCGCCCAGGCGGCCGCCACGTTGGCGCGGGAGAGGGCGGCCAGCCATGCCCGCTGCCTCGGCCTGCTGGCCGAGGATCTGCACGCCGTCGGCCTGGCGCTGCCTGGATTGGCCGGTCGCCTGCCGCCGGACCGGGCCGCCGCCCTCCGCGCCGAAGCCGAAGGCCTGCTTCGCCTGGCCGATGAGGTGAAGGAGATGCTGGCGGCCGCGGCCGGGCCGCGCTGCCTGCGGGAAGCCCAGGTGCCGCTGGCGCCCCGGCTGCGGGAGACGGTGGCGGCGGTCCGCCTGCAACTCGGCCCGGGCCGGGGGCAATGGCGCCGGGCCCCGGATTTCGAGGGGATGGCGCTGCGGGCCGATGCCCGTGCCCGGCGCGG
>JAEWCI010000185.1 GCA_023390705.1 Pseudomonadota bacterium | reverse complement strand
CTGGCGCACCGGCCGCACCCGCCCAGCCTGCAGGACGAGTTCACCCAGGCGGTCGCCGCCATGCAGCGCGGACGGGATGCGCTGGCCGACCTGGCCGCGGCGCTGCTGCAGGCGGCGAAGGGTGTCTGGGGGGATCGCTGGGCGTCGTTGCAGCCGCGCCCGGTGCTGCTTTCCTCCTGGGTCGGCTACGACACCGATGGCCGCACCGATATCGGCTGGTGGGACACGCTGCGGCTGCGCCTGACCATGAAGCGGCTGCAGTTGGAGCGGCTTGCGGCGCAGCTCGCGCCGCTGGGCGAATGCGCCATGGCGCTGGCCTCACGGGTCGCACAGGCGCTTGCGGCGGTGGCGGCGCAGCTTGCCGCCGCGCCTTCCGGGGCGGAGCCGCTGGCCACGCAGAAATTCGCCGGCGCACTGGTGGAGCGCCGGGAGGCGGCGCTGGTGACGCCGGAACCGCTGCTGGCGCTCTTCCCCGCCGCGTTGGCCGCGGCCCCGAACGAGGCAACCCGCATGGCCCTGGCCGTCGCCCGCGCCGGCCTCGCCGCGCATGGGCTGGCGCTCGCGCATACCCATGTGCGGCTGAACGCGGTGCAGATCCACAATGCCGTGCGGCAGCGCCTGGATCTGCGCATCGCGACCGATGACATGTCCCAGCGGCGTGGGTTGCTGGCGGCCATCAATGCGGCGCTGGCAGAGGTCCGGCCACGGCCGGTGGATTTCGGCGCCATGCTGGCGGAACAGGCCAGCGCGGTGACGCTGATGATGGCCGTGGCGCAGATCCACAAGCATGTGGACGGCAGCGCCCCCATCCGCTTCCTGATTGCCGAGACCGAGAGCGGCTACACCCTGCTGGCGGCGCTGTGGCTGGCGCGCCGGCTCGGTGTGGACCAGGCCATCGAGATCTCACCCCTGTTCGAGACGGCGGAGGCGCTGGAACGCGGCGAGCGGGTGCTGGAGGAAGCGCTGCGCAGCCCGCATTTCCGCGACTGCCTGCACAGGCAGGGGCGGCTGTGCCTGCAATTCGGCTATTCCGACTCCGGCCGCTATGTCGGCCAATTGGCGGCCTCCTACCTGGCGGAGCGGCTGAAGCTGCGGCTGGTGGAACTGCTGCGCCGGCACGACCTGCCGGGGATCGAGCTGGTGCTGTTCGACACCCATGGCGAAAGCATCGGCCGTGGCGGCCACCCCGAAAGCCTCGCGGACCGGCTGGCCTATCTCTCGCCGCCCCAGGCGCGGGCGGCGCTGGCCGCGGCCCACCTGCCGCTGCGCGAAGAAACCGCCTTCCAGGGCGGCGACGGCTATCTGCTCTTCGGCACCCCCGCCCTGGCCGCCGCGACGGTGGCCGGCATCGCCGCCCATGCCTTCGCCCCGACACCCCCGCCCGACGACCCGATCTACGCCGAAGCCGATTACGGCGCCGATTTCTTCGCCACCATCCGGCGCGAGATGCAGGCGCTGGTCGAGGACCCCGGCTAAGCCGCGCTGCTCGGCGCCTTCGGGCCGGGGCTGCTGGACCGCACCGGCAGCCGCCCCGCAGTGCGGCAGACCGATGGCCTGGGCGGGCCGGCGCGGATCACGCATCCCTCGCAACTGCGGGCCATCCCGAACAACGCCATCCTGCAGCAATTGGGCTGGCTGGCGAACACGCTGCACGGGCTGGGCGCGGCCGCCGCCGCCAACCCGGATGCCTTCTCCGACCTCCGCGCCCGCTCGCCGCGTTTCGCCCGCGCCCTGGCGATGGTGTCGCGGGCGGCGGCATGCAGCGACCTGGGCGTGCTGCGCGCGGTGGTGGACACGCTGGACCCCGGCACCTGGCTGGACCGCGCCGGCTTCACCACCCGCCCGGGCAGGCGGGAGGAACTGGTGGAGGTGGCCCGCGCCGTGGAGGGGCTGGGGCTGGAAGCCGAGGTGCGCCGCATGTTCCGCCGCCTCCAGGCCGATTACCTGGCCCTGCACAGCGCCTGGCCGCATCTGCCCGAAATGCCGGACCGGCTGGTGCTGACCCATGCGCTGCGGCTGGCCCTGGTCCACCGCATCTGGCTGCTGGCCGTGGCGGTGCCGGAATTCAGCCCCCGCCCCGGCGCGACGCGGGAGTCGCTGGTCCGCCGCATCCTGCGGCTGGATGTGCCGCCGGCCCTGGAATTGCTGGCCGAGATCTTCCCCGCCGCGGCCGACCCGGCGGCGGGGCTGGACTTCCACGAACCGGCGCCACCGCATGAGGGCCTGAGCTATGCCCGGGAACATGCCGAGATCTTCGCGCCGATCCGCTGGTATTTCGCGCTGGTGCGGGAATGCAGCGCGGTCATCAGCCACGAGGTCGGGGCCTTCGGGTAGCGCGCGCCCTACCCCGGCCTGATCCCGAAGCGTTCGATCACCCGGCGCCACTTGGCCGTATCCTCGGCGATCATCCGGCCGAAAGCCTGCGGCGTGGAGCCCTGCGCCGCGGAGCCGAGCCGGGCGAAGGTGGCCTGCACATCCTCCCGCGCCAGGGTGCGGGTGATGGCTTGGTTCAGCGTCCGCAGCACCGGCGCCGGGGTGCCGGCGGCGGTGACCACGCCGTAGAACACCACCGCCTCGGCGCCGGCCAGCCCGGCCTCGGCCACCGTCGGCACCTGCGGCATGGCGGGCAGCCGCGCCGGGCCGCTGACCGCCAGCACCTTCACCCTGCCGTCCTGCCACAGCGGCAGCACCGGCGGGATGCCGGAGAAGACCATCTGCAGTTGCCCGGCGATCAGGTCGTTCATCATCTCCGCATTGCCGCGATAGGGCACATGCGTGATCTCGATCCCCGCCACCGCGGCGAAAAGCGCGCCGGCCAGGTGGTTGCTGCTGCCGACGCCGGAGGAACCGTAATTCAGCGCCCCCGGCCGCGCCTTGGCCAGCGCCACCAGTTCCGCCACGCTCTCCGCCGGCACGGCGGGGCTGACCACCACCAGGTTCGGCCCCACCGCCAGCAGCGAAACCGGGGCCAGGTCGCGCGCCACGTCATAGGGCATGGCGGGCAGCAGGGCGGGGTTGATGGCCAGCGGGCCGCTGGTGCCGATGGCGAGCGTATGGCCGTCCTTCGGTGCCTTGGCCGCGGCGTCCACCCCCAGGTTGCCGCCGGCGCCGCCCCGGTTCTCCACCACCACCGGCTGCCCGAGGATCTCCGCCAGCGGCCCGGCGATGGCGCGGGCCATCAGGTCCACCGAACTGCCGGCGGCGAAGGGCGAGACCAGGCGGATCGGGCGGGAGGGAAAGCCCTGGGCACGCGCCGGGCCGGGCATCCCCAGGCCGGGCGCCGCCAGCGCGGCGGCAAGCAGGAGGCGGCGCCTCATCGCTTCAGCCCCAGGCTGCCGGCGATGTCGTTGCTGATCCTGCGGCTCTGGAAGCGCCAGCCGGCGGGGGTGCGGACGACATGGTCCTCATAGGTGCCGGCGATGGCGAGCAGCGGGCCCGACTCGCTTTCCCGCACCATCAGGAAATTGGACTTCACCCGCGCCTCATCGCCGCCCAGGCGGATGACGATGTTGGTGGTGAGGTGCCGCCGTACTGGCCCCTCCCCCTTCACCGGCACGATGCTGCGGGCGAGTTCCGCGATCTCGCGCGGGCCGCGGGCCTTCCGGGGGATGCGCTCCGGCCCCCATTCGGCGTTTTCCGTGAACAGCGCGCCCATCGCCTCGAACCGGCATTCGTCGAGGGCGAAGCAGTATTCCGCGAGCAATTCGCGGATCGCATCCTTGTCTTCCAGATCGCGGCTCATGCCTTCCTCCCGGCGCGGGGCGCCAAGCTGGTGAAACCGCCGGACCGCGTGCCCGGATGAAGCGGAGGCGTCGCGCGGCGGGACCTGCCATGGCCGCAGTGTGGCGCGCCCGGCGGGGGAGGCAAGGCCCCCGCCGCCGCCATGGGTCAGCGCAGGCTGTGCAGCGCCTCGCAGACCTGGGCGACCTGCTGGTCCGTCAGTTCCGGATACATCGGCAGGGAAAGCACCTCGCGCGCCGCCTTCTCGGTTTCCGCGCAGCCGGCCGGGCCCAGCGGCACCCTGCCCTGATAGGCGGATTGCAGATGCACCGGCGCCGGGTAGTGGATGCCGGTGCCCACGCCCATGGTCTTCAGCAATTGCTGCACCTCGGCACGCTGCGGCACGCGCATGACATACTGGTGGAAGACGTGCTCGGCATCCTCGCGCCGCAGCGGCGGCGCGATGGGGCCGCCATCGAGCGCCGCGTCATAGGCCGCGGCGATGTCGCGGCGGCGGGCATTGCCGGCATCCAGCGCCGTCAGCTTCACCCGCAGGATCGCCGCCTGCACCTCGTCCAGCCGGCTGTTCACCCCGACCATGGAGGAGATGTAGCGCTCCCGCCAGCCATATTGCCGGATGGCGGCGATGCGGTCGGCCAGTTCGAAGTCGTCCGTTGCCAGCACCCCGCCATCGCCCAGGGCGCCGAGGTTCTTGGTGGGGTACAGGCTGAAAGCGGCGGCGGTGCCGAAGGTCCCGAGCTTGCGGCCATGCAGCGTCGCGCCATGCGCCTGGGCGCAATCCTCGATCAGCGCCACGCCATTCGCCGCGCAGGCCCGCAGCATGGGGTCCAGGTCGCAGGACTGGCCGTAGAGATGCACGGCGATCACGGCGCGGATCGGCGGCAGGCCGGGGGGCGGATCCTCCAGCACGGAAACCAGCTCCTCGGCATCCATGGTGTAGGTGTCGGGGTCGATGTCGAGCAGCAGCGGCACCGCGCCCACCATCTCGATCGCCGCCACCGTGGCGACCGCAGTGTGGGAGACGGTGGCGACGGTCGAGCCCTCGCCGATGCCAAGGCCGCGCAGGATCAGCGCCAGCGCATCCGTGCCGTTGGCGCAGCCCACCGCGCGCGCGGTGCCGAGCCAGGCGGCGTATTCCTGCTCGAAGGCTTCACCCTCCTTGCCCAGGATGTACCAGCCGCTGGCCAGGGCGCGGGCCACGGCGGCGTCGATCTCGGCTTTCTGCGCCAGGTAGCCGGCGCCGGGATTGGCCTGCGGGATAAGCGGAAGCGTATTCATCAACGGACCTCAGATGTAGTCGGCCAGGCGTTCGCGGTACCAGTCGAGCGACAGGCGTAGCCCCTCGTCCAGCCCGATCCGCGGCGCCCAGCCGGTGGCCTCGCGGAAGGCGCGGTCATCGGCATGATAGCTGCCGATGTCGATCGGCGCGCGGTCCGCCGGGAATTCCTTCGTCACATAGCTGCCACGGCCATCATTGGCAGCAATCAGCCGTTCCGCCAGTTCCTTGAGCGAGGCGGGCGGGGAGCCGCCGAGGTTGAACGCCCGCCCGGCGACATCCGGCCTCCCCGCATATTCCGCGGCACGGATGAAGGCCGCAGTCACGTCGTCCACATAGGCCAGGTCGCGGAGCTGGTCGCCGCCCCAGACCTCGAAGGGCTCGCCTTCCAGCACCCTGCGAATCCAGATGCCGAGGAAGGTCTGCCGCGCGTCGCGGATGCGCAGGCGCGGGCCGTAGCAATTGGTCAGGCGCAGGGAGACGACGGGGCGGCCATGGACACGCTGTTCCAGGAGCCAGTACTGCTCCCCCGCGAATTTGGAGACACCATTGGCATCCGGCGGCTGCACCGGGTGGAACTCATCCACCGGCAGGCGCAGCGGGCGGCCGTAGAATTGCCGGGTGGAGGCATGCACCACCACCGCCTTCGGCGCCACTTCCCGCATCACGCCGATCAGCCGGACCTGGGCCACGGCGTTGATGGCGATGTCCGACACCGGGTCCTTCTGGCCGCCCATATGGCTGGTCTGCGCCGCCATGTTGAACAGCACGTCCACATCCTGGCAGAGCGAATGCAATTCCACGTCGCGGATATCGCCGCGCACCAGCAGGCAATTGGCGCCTTCCAGATTGGCCAGGCTGGCGCCGCCATCCGGCATCATGGCGTCTATCGCCGTGACCCGGGCGCCGAGCCGGGCCAGGGCGTGACACAATGCGCTGCCGAGGAAGCCGGCCCCGCCGGTCACCAGCACGCGCTTGCGACGCCAGTCGCTGGGTTGAAGTTCCTGGGTCATGCCTGATCCGTCATCTGTATCGGGGAGAAACCGGCATCATCACGCGGGACCTGCGGCAGCGCTGCATCACAAGCCGCATGGCGGCGATGAAGCCTGTGCGATGGCCGCGCCACTGCCCACTTCCGCCCGCATCCTTGCGTTTCCCGGCGCCGGGCGCCACGGCGGGATTGGGCCCGGCCGAGAGGCCAGCCGGCCACCGGCAGACCGCGGCATGTGCCGGGACACTGAGGCTGGGGCGATGCTCCTGCCATCGCGGGGCGATCCTTCCGTTGCGCCGATTGGGCAGGACGATTGCGGCCGAACCATGCCTATTCCCTGGCCTGGCCGTGGCGTCCATGAGGCGCTCCCGGGAACGCCCCCGGGGGCTGTGCCTGCGGCGGCAGGGGCTCGGCCGGGGCGCCGGCACGGCTGCCACGCATGATCTCGAAGAAGCCGAACAGCAGCAGCAATTGGGAGAACAGCATTTCGATGCTGGCCAGCACGCGCACCCCGTCATCCGTCGGCACGATCTCCCCGTAACCGACGGTGGAGAGAGTGACGACGCTGAAATGCAGCGCAGCGGGGAAATCCAGCCGCAAGGGCCCGCCCGGGCCGGCGAAGAGCGGGCCGCGCGAAATCCCGTCCGCGATGCGGTAGAGGCAGCCGAAGACCACCGCCAGCAGCGCCCACAGGCTCGAATAGGCGGCGATGGGCACCGCCAGATAGCCCAGCCGCCTGGTGACCGCCCGGAAAATGGCCGCAACATCCACCAGCAGCCGCACCACGTCGCTGACCGACAGCGCGGCAATGAGGGCGATGGCGGCCATGGCGACAAGCAGCGCGGCGCCCTGGCCCATCTCGTCCAGCCGGTTGACCGGCAGGGAAAGCGAGAGCACCCCAACCGCGCCCGTGGCGACCAGCCAGCGGGCGAAGCGCGGCAGATGCGCGAGGTCCACCGCCCTTTCGCCCTGCACCCAGGCGCGCAGCGCCCGGCGCCGCCACCAGCAGGCGAGGACGAAGCTGAGCACCGGCAGCATGAAGCCGGCCGGCCGGGACCAGGCAGTCGCCTCGGGGAAGCCGGCACGGCCGAGCACGACAAAGAGGCAGGCATACATCGCCAGCCCGTTGGCGGTGCCGAGCGCGAATTGCGGCCCATAGGGGATGATCAGATAAAGCGCGCCCATGGCCATCCCGGTGACGCCCAGCACCACCAGTGGGAAGAACCCGCCACGATCCGCCACCCCGCCGGCAATCAGCAGCATCAGGCCGAAGGTCAGGCCCAGCGCCCAGGCGAAGCCACGCGGCGAATGCTGCTGGCCGACGTGACTCACGGCCTGAAGGCTTGCGGCGGCGCCGGGGAATGATCCGGCGCGGGCAGGGCCGCGACGCCGGTGATCTCCACCCGCCAGGCGGGATCAACCAGCGGTGCCTGGATGGTCATGCGCGCCGGCTTGGCGGCGGGGTCCAGCCAGCGGTCCCAGGCGCGGTTCATGGCCGGGGCGTCCCGGATATCGGCCAGGACCACGGTGACCGAGAGCAGGTGGCGCCTGTCGGTCCCGGCCTCGGCCAGCAGCACGTCCATCTGGCGCAGGATGTCGGCGGTCTGGCCTTCGGTATCCAGCGAGGAATTATCGGCCACCTGGCCGGCCAGCCAGACCAGGCCGCCATGCACCACCGCGCCCGAAAGCCGTTCCTCCTCCGCCAGCCGCGTGATCGCCATGGATTGGGTCCTCCCCGGTCCGCCCCGCCCAATGCCGGGCCTGTTGACGCTTCGATAGCCGCCCGGCGGAACTTCGCCAGCCGCTATCTGGAACCTGAACCGAATTTCGGCATCCGGGTGGACGGGGCTTGCCTGGACCGGGGATGAGATATAGGAATAATTGCTTCATCGGCTCCGCCCAGGCAGCCGGCTTCGAGAGGGCTGAAAATGTGGTAAATTTCCAAATTCCTAAATTTCAGCCCAGCCGTCAGAAGTAAAAAATTCAAATGTTTAATGTCTATTGTTAACACGAATTTTCAGGATCGAATTTATCAGGCAATTTATCCTGAAAAGTGCCGCCGGCGCAGCAATCGTGGTACCAGCCCGTCCACCGGGCCGCACAGCACCGAAAGCGCCCAGATCAGCCCCGCCGCCAGCACCACCGCCGGGCCGCTGGGCAGGTCGGCCTGGGCCGAGAGCGCCAGCCCGCCGACCGAGGCCAGCACCGCCAGCCCGACCGCCGCATAGACCATGCCCCCCACCTGCCGGGCCCAATGCCGCGCGGCGATGGCCGGCAGCATCATCAACCCCACCGCCATCAGCGTCCCGAGCGCCTGGAAGGCCGCAATGAGATTCAGCACCACCAGCGCAAGGAAGCCCAGGTGCCAGAACCCGCCGCGCGCGCCCACCGACCGGGCGAAGCCGGGGTCGAAGCATTCCAGCACCAGCGGCCGCCAGGCGAAGGCCAGCGCCGCCAGGGTCAGCGTTGCGGTCCCGGCCATCAGCAGCAGCGCCGCGTCATCCACCCCGAGCACGCTGCCGAACAGCAACTGCGTCAGTTCCTGCGACCCGCCCCGGGCCGAGACCAGCACCACACCCAACGCCAGCGCCACCAGATAGAGCGCGGCCAGGGAGGCATCCTCCCGCCCCCCGGTGAGGCGGGAAAGGGCACCGGCCCCCACCGCCACCACCAGCCCGGCGGCCAAGCCTCCAGCGGCCAGGGCCGGCAGCGAGAAGCCGGCCAGCAGGAAGCCGAGCGCCACGCCGGGCAGGATGCCATGGCCCAGCACATCGGCGGTCAGGCTCATCCGCCGCAGCATGAGGAAGACGCCGAGCGGCGGCCCGGCGACCGAAAGCGCCAGGCAGCCCACCAGGGCGCGGCGCAGAAAGCCGTAGTCGAGGAAGAGGTCGAGAATCAGGCCGCCTCGCGCTCGCAGGCCGCGGCTTCCTCGGCCCAGGCCTCGGCCATCATGCGGGCGCGCAGCCGGTTGGCGGCGGTCAGCACCTCGGCGGTCGGGCCCCAGCCCAGGCAATCCCGTGCCAGAAGAAGGGCTTGCGGGAATTCGCGGCGAACCAGGTCGAGGTCGTGCAGCACGGCGATGACGGTGCGGCCCTCGCCATGCCAGCGCCGCACCAGGGCCAGCAGATCGGCGGCGGTGCGGGCATCCACGGCGTTGAAGGGTTCGTCCAGCAGGATCACCGGCGCGTCCTGCAGCAGCAGCCGGGCAAAGAGCAGACGCTGGAACTGGCCGGTGGAAAGGCTGCCGACCGGCCGCTTCTCGAAACCTGCCAGTCCGACAGCGGCCAGGGCTTCCACCGCACGCGCCTTGCCGGTGGTGGAAAGCGCACGGAAAGCGCCGCTTTCAGGCCACAGGCCGAACAGCACCACATCCAGGCAGGAAAGCGGGAATTGCCGGTCCAGCGCGCTGGCCTGGGGCAGCATGGCAATGCCCTGGCCGGGGCGAGGTGCCTCGATCCGGCCCTGATGCGGCGGGTGCAGCCCGGCCAAGGCGCGCAGCAGCGTGGTCTTGCCGGCGCCATTCGGGCCCACCACGGCGGTCAGGCTGCCCGGCGCGAAGCGGCCGGAAAGATGGTGGACCGCCGGCCGGCGGCCATGGCAGACGGTCAGGTCGGCCAGGGTGATCGCGGGCGGGTTCATGCCGCCATGGCCCAGAACACCGCCGCCCACAGCCCCGCCGCCACCAGGGTGGCCAGCACCAGCCGGGCACCGGCGCCGGCGGAAAGCGCGAGAGGGTCGGACCAAAGGGAAGGCGACATCATGTTATTACATAACACACCGGCGTCCCCGGACAAGCCGGACCGCTGCCCATCCCCCTTGCCGCCTCCGGATGTTAGTACTACCTGAGCAGAAACGGATATTCGTCAAAACCCTCAGCGGCTTACGAATGGCTTTCGTGGTTGAGCAGAATTCGTTATGCCGCTGAGAACGCAGGAAACCCGGTTCATTTCTGCCCAGGTATTGTTAGCGGCCCTGCAGCGCGGCGATCCGCTTCAGCGCGGCTTCCGGCAACGGGCCCTTTCCGGCGGCGGCGATCGCCACCTCCAACTGCTCAATTGAGGCGGTGCCGATCAGGGCCGTGCCCATCTGCGGCGCCGTGATGGCGAAACGGATCGCCGCCTCGGCCAGGCTGCCGGCAAGCCCTTCGTTCACCAAGGGCAGCAGGCGGCGGGCATTGGCCACGTCCTCGGCATAGCTGGCGGCGGAGGCGATGGGGGCGACCTGTGGCATGGCTGTGGGGTGGCGCTCTTCCTCCCCGGAAAGCGCACCACCGGCCAGGATGCGGATGCCGATCACCCCCACGCCGCATTCGGCGCAATCATTCATGAGCCCGCCGAAATCATGCCCCGGCAGGCCCGGCGGCAGCGTTCCGGCGGCGCTGGGATTGAGCAGGTTGTAGGGGATCTGCGCCGTGTCGATGGCGCCGGAGCGCACCACCTGGCGCAGCGCCGCCGTTTCGCCCAGGGCGGTGATGCCGAAGAAGCGGATCTTTCCCTGCTCGCGCAGCCGGCGCAGCGCCGGCAGGATGCGTTCCTGCAGCAGGGGCAGCGAGATGAGGTTGCCACCGCCCGCCACGGTGAGGGGATTGTGCAGTTGCAGCAGGTCCACGCTGTCCCGCCCCAGGCGGCGCAGGCTGGCTTCCAGCGAGGCGGCGATCACCGGGGCCGGGTCCGCCATGTCCTCGGGCTTCAGCCGGACCTTGGTGCCCAGGCTCACCCCTTGCCTGCCGGCGGGCAGCAGCCGGCCGAGCGTGGTTTCGGAAGCGCCGTCCCCATAGACCGGCGCCGTGTCAACATAGGTGATGCCGGCCTCCAACGCCCGGGCCAGGGAGCGTTCTTGCTCCGCCGCGCTGCCGCGCACCAGCAGCCCGCCCACGGCGCCGGCACCGTAGCCGAGAACGGAGACCTTCAGGCCGGTGCGGCCCAGGATGCGGTATTGCATGGCATATCCTCCCATTCGCGCCCGCAGCTTGGCGCGGATAAGCGGAAAAGCAAAAGGGCGCCCGGAGGCGCCCTTCCCAAGCCGTTCGCGACGGGCCGTGTGCGCTCAGCGCAGCACGATCTCGACGCGGCGGTTCTGCGGCTCGCGCACGCCGTCGGCGGTCGGCACCAGCGGGCGGCTCTCACCGAAGGCGGTGACGGTGATGTCGTTGCGGCTGACGCCATTGCGCACCAGTTCGGCCGCCACGGCATCCGCACGGCGCTGCGACAGGCGCTGGTTGTACTGCGGCGTGCCGGAGCGGTCGGCGTGGCCGGCCACCTCGATGCGGGTCGCCGCCACAGTCTTCGAGTTGCGCGCGGCCTCGGCGATGATCTCGCGGGCACGGGCGGTCAGGTCGGCGCGATCCCAGTCGAAGAAGACCAGGTAGGTGCGGGCGACCTGCGGGGGCGGCTGCACCTGCGGCTGCGGCTGCAGCACCTGGGCCGAGGCGGCGCCGAAATTGTAGCGCAGGCCGATCAGCAGCGAGTGGTTGTAGTTGGTCGGCTTCACGCTGCCGGCGATGATGGAACTGCCGGTCTGCACCGTCCCGGTCAGGGAAGGCTCGGTCGTGCCGAAGAAGCGGTATTCGGTGGTCAGCGCCAGGCCGGGCGCCACGCTGCTAAGATGCCAGGCGGCCCCCAGGATGGCCTGGTAGGCGAAGCTGCCGTCCTCATCATCCAGGCGGAAGGTGGAGAGGCCGCTCAGGCTGCGGGCGCGCAGCCTGCTCACCTCATTCACCGCATAGCCGGCACCGAGGCCGACATAGGGCGTGGCCAGCCCGGTCAGGCTCAGGCCGTTGAAGTCGTAGAGCACATTGAACATGGCGCCATAGGTGCGGAGCTGCCCGCCGGCATTGGTGGTGCGGGCGCCGTTGATGCGGACCTGGTCCACCTCGTTCTGGCGGTAATTGCCTTCGATCTCGGCGCGCAACCCGTTGCCGAAGCCCCAGCCGATGCTGCCGAGGCCAACGAAGCCGGGATTGTCCGGCCGGGCCTGGAAGCCGCCATCCTGGGCGAAGAAGCGGTACCCGATCCCGGCTCCGGCGCCGACATAGAGGCCGGTGACCGGCTGGGCCTCGGCCGCCAGTGGCACGACCAGCATGGTGGCGGCGAGCAGCGCGCGGCGGAGGGTCATCACGAGCAGGGTTCCTGTCCGGATCGGCCGAATGCAAGTGTCGGCAACCGTATCATACCTTGGACAACTGGTGGTGCCGGACGCACGGTTCAGTACCCCATGCAACCGGAACGGCGATAGCGGCTTCGCTGTTGCAGGGCAACAACAGGATACGGCCCTGGGGCGCCCCCTGCGCCGGAGACCCTGAAGCGGATTACCTTCGAAACCGAACGCCGATCCGCCCCAGGCCATTGTTTGCCGAGCAGATTCCCACTTCCGGGCGTTCACGCCCGTCCGCGATCTGCTCTAGCCTGCGTGCAGCATGTCCCCCTCCCCGCCCTTCGATCCCGATGCCCCGCTGCGCGCGGCGCTGCGACGCCACCGCGCCATCGCCACCGGCCTGCTGCTGCTGATGGCGGTGCTGACCCTGGTGGCCTACCAACTGCCCCCCGGCTACGCCACGGACCTGCTTCAGGCCGCCGCCAAGGCCGGGGTGGTGGGTGGCCTGGCCGACTGGTTCGCGGTGACGGCGCTGTTCCGCCGGCCGCTCGGCCTGCCCATCCCGCACACTGCCATCATCCCGGCGCAGAAGGAGAGGCTGGGCCAGGGACTCGGCCGCTTCGTCGCCAACCACGTCTTCACCGAAGCCGAGGTGCGGCGCGTGCTGGGGCGACTCGACCTCGGCGGTATCATGCGCGGCTTCCTCGCGGACCCGGCGGCTACCCGCCCGGCCGCCCAGGCCCTGGCGGCCATGCTGCCGCGGCTGCTGGCCAGCCTGGAGG
>JAEWCI010000128.1 GCA_023390705.1 Pseudomonadota bacterium | reverse complement strand
CAACACAAAGGCGCGCCGGTATGAGGCCCGCGCGGAACCGGAGAGAGATGGCCGGGTCGAGCCCGGCCATGACGAGGAAGGTGGTACGGAGGGGGATGGCCGGATACGCCTGGCCATGACGAAGGAGCCGGATGGAGGGAGATGGTCGGACAGGCTCGGCCCTGACCTGAAGGGGGAAAGGCACGGGCCGCCCCGTTGCGCCCCCGGCACCCCCGCGCCATGCTGGCCGCGGAATTCGTCCCGGTAACCATGCCGCCCCGCAGCAACGGCCTTCCCCACGCATGACTCCGGCAAGGCTGCAGGGGTTCGGGCTGCTGCTGGTGACGGCAGGGGCCTGGGGCTTCAACTGGCCGGTCATGAAGGCGCTGATGCTGGAATGGCCGCCCTTCTTCTTCCGCGTGCTGGCCGGCGGCGGCGCCATCACCCTGCTGACGCTGGTAGCCCTGGCGCAGGGCGACGCGCTGCTGCCGCGGCCGGGGCAGTGGTGGCGCGTCATCGCCGCCGGCTTCCTCAACGTCACCTCCTGGAGCGCGGTCGCGCCGCTTTCCCTGTTCTGGCTGGATGCCTCGGAGGCGGCGATCATCGCCTACACCATGCCGGTCTGGACCATGCTGCTGGCCTGGCCCTTCCTGGGCGAAAGGCCGAGCGCGCCGCGCCTCCTCGGCCTCGGGCTGGGACTTTCCGGCGTGACGCTGCTGCTGGCCGGGCAACTGGCCTCGGCGCCGCCCGCGGCGCTGCTGGAAAAGCTGCCGGGCGTCGCCGCCATCCTCGGCACCGCGCTGATGTTCGCCTCCGGCGCCATCGTCACCAAGCGCTTCCCGGCGCAGATGCCACCGGTGCCGCTGGTAGCCTGGCAATTGCTGTTCGGCCTGCTGCCGGTGGTGGCCATCGCCCTGGCCTTCGAAACACCGGACTTCGCCCGCGTCACCTGGCTGGGCTGGGGCTGCCTGATCTACATGGGCGTCATCGCGCAATGCGTCGCCTATCTGGCCTGGTTCGGCGCGCTGAAGCGGCTGCCGGCCGGCACCGCCGCGCTCGGCTCCCTGCTGGTGCCGATCATCGGCGTCTCCAGCAGCGGGGCGCTGCTGGGCGAGCCGCTGGGAGCGCGGCATCTGGCGGCGCTGGTGCTGACGCTTGGCGGCGTCATCCTTGCCTCGCGCGGATAGAGCATTCTCAAGCCGGGTGGGATCACCCGGCGACTTGGAGAATGCGGCACAACAACAAGCTGGAGCGGCCGAAGTGAGCGCATGCGAACGGAAACCGCTCCAGGGGAGCGGAAGCAGGGAGATGAGCAGCGCGCCCTCGCGCCAGGCATGGCTGATCGTCATCGGCGGCTTCCTGGCCTTCACCGTCAGCGCCAGCCTGATGCATGCCTACACCGTCTTCCTGCTGGCCTTCATCGAGGAATTCCGCTGGAGCCGGGCGGAAAGCAGCCTCGCCTATTCGGTCGGGCAACTGGTCGGCGGCGCCAGTTCGCCGCTGGTGGGCGGCATGGTGGACCGGCTCGGTTCCCGCCGCATGGTGCTGCTGGGCGGCTGCCTGCTGGCGGCCGGGCTGCTGGGCAGCGCCTTCGTCACCGAGTTGTGGCAGGTGGTGGTGCTCTACGGCGTGGTGATGACGCTGGGGGCGAATTGCATCGGGCTGGTGGTCTTCGTGCCGCTGGTCTCCCGCCTCTTCACCACCCAGCGCGGCATGGCGATCTCCATCCTGCAATCGGCCAATGGCTTCGGCCGCGCCGTCTCCGCGCCACTGGCGCAGTGGCTGGTAAGCGGCATGGGCTGGCGCAACGCCTATCTGCTGCAGGCCGGGATGATGGCGGTGCTGGTTCTGCCGCTGGCGGCGATGTTCCGCCGCGCCGAATCCGCCGCTCCCGCCGGGGCCGCGCCTGCCCGCGGCGATTCCGGCGCGGAACCCGCACGCCACTGGACATTGGCCGAAGCGATGCGGACGCGGCATTTCTGGCTGCTCTTCCTGGTCTACATGCTGACCAGCATCGGCAGCTTCCTGGTTTCCCTGCACCAACTGGCCTTCGCCGTGGGCCAGGGCTTCGACCCGCTCTACGCCGCCACGGTGCTGGGCATGGGCAGCTTCCTGGCCCTGCCGGGGGTGATCCTGACCGGCACCATCTCGGACTATATCGGGCGGGAAAGCGCGGCGCTGCTGGCCTATGGCATCTCCATCATCGGCGTGGCGGCGGCGCTGCTGATCGACAATCCCGGGCAGCATCTGCTGCTGTGGCTGCATGCCTGCTTCTTCGGCATCACCTGGGGGGCGCGCGGCCCGGCCATCACCGCCAAGACCGCGGATCTCTTCGCCGGACCCAGGCTGGGGAGCATCCTGGGCGTCATCACCATCGGCTCCGGCCTCGGCGCGGCCATTGGCTCCTGGGCGGCGGGGCTGCTCTTCGACCTGACAGGCAGCTACCGGCTGGCCTTCATCCTCTCCATCGCCGCCTATGCCGCCGGCTCCGTCGCCTTCTGGGCGCTGCGGCGGCCGGTGCGGCGACAGGCATGACGGGCGGCACGGTCACCCGGCCGGTGCCGCCCCGGGCCGAGGCTGCTACAGCCTGAATGCCTGGCGGGCCAGCAGCTTCCATTCCCCGCCTTGCTTCTGCCACACCTGCAGCACGCCGACCCGGGTCTTGGTGACCTGGCCATCCTGTTCCGATTCGGAATTGTAGATATGGCGGACGATGGCGGCATCGCCGGCGAAGCTGATGGTCTGGTCGGTCAGGTTGATGAAGCGCACCTTGGCGCGGCGATTCATGATGGCATCGACGAATTGCTGCCTGTTCTCGATGCGGGCGCTGGAATGGCCGTAGCTGAGCTGCGGTGCCGTCATTTCCTCCAGCACCTTGCGGTCGGCGGCGACCATGGCTTGGTTCAGCTTGGCGACGGCCTGGGCGACCGCGGCCTCCTCGTTCGGCTGGGCGAGGCCGGGCGTGGCGGCAAGGAGCAGGGCGGCGGCCCCGGCGGGGGCCAGATGGCGACGGGTGAGCGGCATTGTCGTTTCCTCCCGCTGCGGCGTTCCCGCAGGCGGGGAAAGTCTCGGCCCGGTTCGGGGTGGCATGCAAGTGTTGCGTGGCGGCACGGGAAAGGCGACGGATGAAGACATTGCTACTGGTGTTCCATTCCCGGACCGGCGCCGCCCGGCAGATGGCCGAAGCCGCGCTGCGC
>JAEWCI010000227.1 GCA_023390705.1 Pseudomonadota bacterium | reverse complement strand
GCGTGTGGCCATCCGGCCGGGCCCGCACCACGCCGCCCATGCCCACTGAACCGCCGCCGCCGCTGCGGTTCTCGACAACGAAGCTGTTGCCGCCGAAGCGTTCCTGCAGATGCGGCGCGATCAGCCGTGCCACCAGGTCGTTGGAACCGCCGGCGGCCCAGGGCACGACCATCACCACCGGACGGTTCGGCCAGTTGTCCTGGGCGCGGCCGGTGGCGGCCAGTGCCAGCGCCGGCAGGGCGAGGGCGGTGCGGCGGGTGAGGCGGTTCATGCGATGATGCTCCCTGGCGGCATTCCTTGCGCGGGCGTATAGCGCGGCAACCACCGGGGCGGAACCTTGCGCCGCCGCGCCGGTCTCCACAACGCTTGAGGAAACAGAGCGATGCGCCTCATCGTGCTGCCGGGCGACGGCATCGGGCCGGAGATCACCAGGGCCACCATGGCGGTGCTGGAAGCCGCCAATGCCCGCTTCGGCCTGAAGCTGGACCTGCGGCCAATGGAGGCCGGCGCCGCCGCCCTGGCCAGCCAGGGAGAGACCATCCCGGCAGCGGTGGAGGAAGCGGTGCGCGCCGCCGATGGCCTGGTGCTGGGGCCGATGGACACCTACGCCTATGCCGGCAAGGCGACCAACCCTTCGGGCCATTTCCGCCGCAGCCTGGACCTCTACGCGAATATCCGCCCGGCCCGCACCTATCCCGGCCTGCGCAGCCCGACCGGCGCGGAGTTCGACATGGTGATCGTGCGGGAGAACACCGAGGGCTTCTACGCCGACCGCAACATGGAACAGGGCAATGCCGAAATCCTGGTGACGCCGGATGTCTGCGTTTCCATGCGGCGCATCACCAGGCTCTGCTGCGAACGCATCGCGGCCAGCGCCTTCCGCGTCGCCGCCAAGCGCCGCCGCCACGTCACCGCGGTGCACAAGGCCAATGTGCTGACCAAGGGGGACGGCATGTTCCTGGCGGCCTGC
Organism: Pseudomonadota bacterium; assembly: GCA_023390705.1. Taxonomy (GTDB): domain Bacteria; phylum Pseudomonadota; class Alphaproteobacteria; order Acetobacterales; family Acetobacteraceae; genus JAEWCI01. The sequence continues at coordinate 2,552 of JAEWCI010000227.1, read as the reverse complement.
CGGGCGGAGGCCGAAAGGCACCCCGGCATCGCCTATGATGAGGTGATCGTGGACGCCATGGCGGCGCATCTGGTGCGGGCGCCGCAGAAATACGACGTGATCGTCACCACCAACATGTTCGGCGACATCCTTTCCGACCTGGCCATCGAGCTGTCGGGCAGCCTCGGCCTCGGCGGCTCGATCAATGCCGGCGACAATTTCGCCATGGCCCAGGCCAGCCACGGCTCGGCGCCCGACATCGCCGGGCAGGACAAGGCCAACCCGGCCTCCCTGGTGCTCTCGGCGGCGATGCTGCTGGACTGGCACGCCGAGCGCGGCGGCGGCAATGCCTTCGCCGCGGCAGCCGGGGCGATCGAGCAGGCGGTGGCCAGCGCCATCGCGGCCCAGGAGGCGACGCGCGACGTAGGCGGCCGGCTCGGCACCGCGGCGATGGGCGAGGCGCTGGCCGCGCGGGTGGCCGCGGCGTCCTAGCACTGCCCGCCGCTGCTCAGCCCTTGAACAGGCTGAGCAGCGCCTGCGGCGCCTGGTTGGCGATGCCCAGCGCCTGGGTGCCAAGTTGCTGGCGGATCTGCAGCGCCTGCAGCCTCGCGCTCTCCTTCGCCATGTCGGCGTCTATCAGCGCGCCCAGGCCGGATTGCTGGGCATCCAGGATGGCGCTGTTGTAGTTGCTCTGGTTCTCGATGTAGTTCGAGTAGCTGCCGAAATTATTGAGCTGCGTGACCGTGTTGGTGATGGCGGTGCCGAGCCCGCCGGTCGCGGTCAGCGCGGCGGAGGCATCGCCCCGCGTCCAGGTATTGGCGGCGGAGACCTCGTTGTAGATGTTGGTGATCGCGGCATAGCCGTTGAAGGTATAGTAGGTGCCGGAGCCGTTGCTGATGACCTGCACCAGGGTCGTAGCGGGGTCGTTCAGCACGTTCAGACCGTTGTAGCTGGCATCGGTGACGAAGGCCTTGACATTGTTCGTCAACTGCTTCGCCTGGGCCTGGTACTGGCTGCGCTGCTCCGCCGTCAGCGTGCCGTCCGCCAGCTTGACCGCCACCTCCTTCAGCTTGTTCAGCGTGGTGGAGACGTTCTGCAAGGCGGTCTGGGACACATCCAGCAGCCCCTTCACCCCGCCCAATTGCTGGTTGGCGGAGGTGGTGGCGGCGATGTCGCCGCGGATGCGCTCCGCCACCGCGAAGGCGGCGCCGTCATCCTTCGCGTCCGCCACGGGAAAGCCGGTGGAGATCTTCTTCTGCGTGGCGGCAAGGTCGTCGGAGGTGCGGTTCAGCGACTGCAGCGCCACCATCGCACCAATGTTGGTGTTCACCGAATTGAGCGGCATCGGGCTTTTCCCTGACCTGGAGCGCCCCGTTCTGGGGGCCGGTGCCGCCAGCATCCGCAACAAGGGTGAAGCCGCGGTTAAGTCCGGGGATGGAATCACCACCCCCTTTGCCATTTCCGGCGCGGCTGCAAGGATGCCGGCATGAATGACAGCCCTTCCCGGCGCCCCGGCGCCCCGCTCCCGCCTGCCCCCGCCCCTGGCGAGGTGCAGGAATTGCTGCCCGGCCTGTTCCGGGTGCACATGCCCCTGCCCTTCCCGCCGACCAATGTGAACATCTGGCTGCTGGAACATGACGGCGGCTTCCTGGCCATAGACACCGGCATCAACAGCCGCGCCACCCGGGGCTACTGGGACCAGGTGCTGGCGCAGCCGGCGCTCGGCGGCCGCAAGCTGACCGGGCTGCTGCTGACCCATTTCCATCCGGACCATTGCGGCCTGACGGGCTGGCTCTGCGAACGCTTCGGCATCCTGCCGACCATGACCCGGATCGAATGGCTGAACGCCCGTTCGCTGTGGTACGACAGCGGCCCGGACATGATGGCGCAGCAGGTCGCCTGGTATGCCCGCGCCGGCTGCCCGCCGGACTACCTCGCCTTCGTCGAGGCGCGCGGCGCGCTCTACCAGCGTTCGGTCGGCGAGCTGCCGCGCAGCTTCCGCAGCATCCGCGACGGCGAGACGCTGCGGATCGGCGGCAGCGACTGGCGCATCATCACCGGCCGCGGCCATGCCCCGGACATGGCCTGCCTCTACAATGCGGAACGCGGCGTACTGATCTCGGCGGACCAGATCCTGCCGCGCATCTCCCCTTATATCGGCCTGCATGCCGGGGAGCCGGAGGCCGATCCGCTGGGGGATTTCCTGTCCTCCAACGAACGCTACCGCGAGGTGCCACCGGACACGCTGGTTCTGCCTTCCCATGGCGAACCCTTCCGCACCCTCCACACCAGGCTGGACACGCTGGCGGGGCACCATGAGGAGCGGCTGCACGCCCTGGAAACCGCCTGCGCCGAGCCGCTGACCGCCCTGGAAGCGGCCCAGGCCCTGTTCCCGCGGGCGGCGGTGGAGCAGACCCAGATCGGCTTCGCGGTGGGCGAGACGCTGGCGCATCTCCGCCGGCTGGAACGCCAGGACCGGCTGGAGGTCATCCCGCCCGAGCGGGGCGAGGAGGCATTGCGGTTCCGCGGCCGATGAGCACGGGCGAGCCCGATGTGGCGGTGGTCGGCGCCGG
>JAEWCI010000099.1 GCA_023390705.1 Pseudomonadota bacterium | reverse complement strand
ACCAGGGTGTCGTCGCCCGCCCCGCCGAACAGCAGGTCGTCGCCGGCGCCGCCGTCCAGCCGGTTGGCCAGGGCATTGCCGAGGATCACGTCGTCGCCCGCCCCGCCGGTCGCGTGCTCGATCGAGATGAGAATGGTCTCAGGACCGGCGCCGGCGGCCGTGCCGCCCGCGAGATCAATCACCAAGTCGGACCCGAAGGCTCTGAACGAAGCGGTATCTATGTCCGCGCCACCGTCGAGGGTGTTCCCCCCGGCAGCGAAGGCAACCAAGGTATCGTTGCCCCCCTGCCCCTGCAGAATCTGATCGGATTCCGTGGCGGTGAGGAGGTTGTCACCATCATCACCGTCAATGAGGGTCGTCATCCGCGGGGCCTCTCTATTCAGACCGGGCTCAGGGCGCAGCCCCTCACCCATCAACGCACAGGTTTGTATTAATAGGTGATTTACAACCAGAGGTGAAGCTCCGCGCCTGTCTCAAAATGTATTCGTTTCCGTAGACTCGATCCGCGGCCATTTCGAGTTGCCCGGACATTGGTGCGACGCATCGGCCCCAGCGCCAGCCACCTGCCCCCAACGAGCGCAGCATTAACTACCCACCCGAATAAGCCCCTCCACCTCGGGTCACCGCGCCCGAGCCTGTCGGAATAATCCCCGAAATCAAAGACTTCAGGGCGGCCCCTCACCGACCACGCCACTGACGCGAACCGGTGCCGCGCATTGTTCCCACCCGGTTACGTCCGATTGTAATGACTTGTCACCTGAAAGGCGTTTCCGTTGACCATTTAGCAACCTCTGGTTATCAGTCGTCGGCGAAAAGACGCTTCGGGCGTCGCCTGAACCGGGAGTTTAGCTATGGCCACTATCCCTGGTGCCTCACCTGGAGACACCATCACCGGTGACGACACCGGCCAGGCTTTCGTTACAGTCTTCAACAATGTTAAGATCAATGCCGGGACCGGCAACGATACCGTGCTCGCCAGCTCCGACGACAATACGGTCAGCGGTGGTGATGGCGATGACACGATGCAGGCCACCGGCGACGGCAACCTGGTGAGTGGCGGCACCGGCAATGATTACATCGCCACGAGCGACGACGCCGACAACAACCTGGCCCATGCCGGCGTCGGCGGCGACACCATGGCTGGCGGCACCGGCGCTGACCGCTTCTTCGGTGGCTCCGGCAACGACTCGCTGGATGGCGGCGCCGGCAACGACCTGCTGTTCGGCGGCTCGGACGACGACATCCTGATCGGCGGCGCCGGCAACGACTCGCTGATCGGCGGCGCCGGCAACGATGTCTTCTACTTCGGCCCCGGTTTCGGCAACGACACCATCGCCGACCTCTCCTCGGGCGACGAGATCCATATCGTGGCCGGCGATTACGGCGGCGCGAACATTGCCACGGCCGCCGATGTCGCGGCCTATGTGTCCGCCTGGGTGCAGGGCGGCGCCGTTCAGGGCTCGATCATCACCCTGGGCACCAACACCATAAAGATCGCCAATGTGGACCCGTCTGATCTCGACGCGGCCAACATCGCCAACTACGTTAAGGTGATCTGATCCTCTAGGCTGGGCGCTGCCACCCGGGGCAGCGGACGTAAACCTGGATACATTGCAAGATTCTTCGGCGGCACCCCACGGTGCCGCCGTTGCTGTGTGCGGAGAGGTTGTCACCCTCTCCCGGCATACCCTCCTCATCGGCTTCGCGGATCTGCGCGGGTTCGACCCCGCCGGAATTCTGCTGCTCGGGGCCGACCACCCGATACGGGCCCGCATGGCCTGGCTGCCACCCGGGCTGGTCCGGGACAGACAGCATCTGCTGTTGGCCCAGGCCGTGCCCGCCCTGACCGATGGCCAGGCGCTGTCCCTGCACGACGAAGCCAGTGGCCGTCGCCTGCCCCTCACCCTCACTGCCCTGTCCTCCCCGGAAGCCCTGCTCGGGAAGCCGGAGCCACAGCGCCTTCTCGCCCTGCTGCATGTCATCGCGGCGAAGGCCACCGGGACGCTGCGCCAGGGCGAGGATGCCGAGCTGGCGGCCGCATGCCTGCGAATGGCCGATTCCTCCCGCACGCCCGAGCGCAGCCTGCACCCCATGGCGCTCTGCGGCCCGGCGGCGCAGTTCTGGCACTTGCCGCAGCAGCCGGAGGGCATGGCCTATCTGATCACCGGCCGGCGCTTCCAGCGGCTGGCACCGGGCTTCAACCGCTTTCTCCTCCTCGACCGCGAGGCCGAAGGCGGCGTGCTGCTGCTGCCGGGCTGTGGCGGCCCGTTGCACCTGGACGCAGCGCCGCGGCCCCTGCCCAGCCTGGCCAGTCTTGCCCGCAGCAAGGAACGCCAGACACGCGGCCTGTGGAACGGCGCGATGGCCGAGCTGGTGCGCCGCGCTCCGGGCGAACCCGTCATCCGCGGCCTGCTCCGCAGCCTGGCCCTGCAGTCCCCCACCGTGGCACCGAGCCACCTGGCGAATCCGGCGGAAGCCTTCAGCGCCGGGCTGGAAATGGCGCTGGACGACCATGGCGGCGGCGTCTTCCTCCGCGGCTGGCTGCGCGACCCCATGGGCCTGCTGGCCGGCCTCTCGCTGCGCTCCGCCTTCAGCGAGCACCGGCTGGAGATCGCGGCCCTGCACCGCCTGCCGCGGCCCGACCTGGCGAAGCATTTCACCGGCGCGCTGCATGGCCCGATCGGCCTGCGCCCCGGCTTCGTGGCGCATCTGCCGGAACCCGCCTTCCTGCCCGCGCCCCAATGGCGGCTCCGCATCCTGCTGAGCACCGGTGAGCGGCATGAGGTGGTGCCCCGGCCCGCCCTGCTGCCGGCCCAGGCGGCGCGTGACGCGGTACTGTCCGCCCTGCCGCTGGAGCATCTGACCGAGGCCATGCTGGACGAGGCCATTGCCCCCGCCGTGGCCCGGCTGCACAAGGCCGCCCTGGCCGCAAGGCTGCCGCCCGAACCGCTGCAGATCGGCACGCCGCTGCACGATCCCCGGCTTGCCCTGGTGGTGCCGCTCTATCGCAACCTGCGCTTCCTGCGGCCGCAATTCGCCGCCTTCGCCCGCGATCCCGCGCTGGCCGAGGCCGAGCTCATCTATGTGCTGGATTCACCGGAACAGCGCGGCGAGGTCGAGCACCTGCTCCGTGGCCTGGCACAGCTCTACCGGCGCCCGGTCACCCTGGTGATCCAGGCCGCCAATTACGGCTATGCCAGCGCCTGCAATGCGGGCGCCGCCGTGGCCCGGGCGCCGGTGCTGCTGATGCTGAACTCGGATGTCGTGCCCGCCGCCCGCGGCTGGAGCGAAACCCTGCTGGCAGCGCTCGACTCGAACCCCGCGATGGTCGCGGTCGGCCCTAAATTGCTGTTCGACGACGGCGCCCTGCAGCATGCCGGGCTGTTCTTCGAACGTTACGGGCCCTGGGCGGAATTCTACAACAACCACTACGCCAAGGGCATGCCGCGGCACTTCCCGCCGGCCAACCGGCCCCGGCTGGTGCCCGGCATCACCGGCGCCGCCTTCTGCGTCCGCCGCGGCGCCTTCGAATCGGTCGGCGGCTTCAGCACCGACTATGTCATCGGCGATTATGAGGATTCCGACCTGTCCCTGAAGCTGCGCGCCGCCGGCGGGGAGATCGGCTACGAACCACGGGCCGAACTCTACCATTTCGAGCGGCAGTCGATTCGCAGCCATGCCACGCATGACCGCGGCCTGGCCACCGCCTACAACCGCCGGCTCCACCAGCGGCGCTGGGGCGAGGCGATGGAAAGCCTGATGGCCCGGCCGGAATTCTCGCCCCTGGGCGGCTGGGGTCGCTGAGCCCATGCGAATCCTGGTCATCGCCCACAACCACCCGGCCCTGATGCCCGGCGGCACGGAAACCGTCGCCCGTGGCCTGTTCCGCGAATTGCGCGACCGGCATGGCTGGGAAGGCCTGTTCCTCGGCGCGGTCACCGACCTGCACCGGCCCATGCATCCCGGCACGCTGCTCGGCGCGGCGAACGGCCAGGCGGACGAGGTGCTTGTGTGGCTGGGCAATTTCGAACGCTTCTCGCTTTCCCAGCCCGATTGCTATGGCCTGGCCTCCCTGGCGCCGATGCTTCAGGGCCAGGATCCGGACGTGGTGCACATCCACCACAAGCTGATGTTCGGCGTGGAGATCATCGACCTGATCCGCCGCGCCGTGCCTCGGGCTAAGCTGGTCTTCACCGCGCATGACTATTTCGCCCTCTGCGCGCGGGAAGGCGAATTGCTCACCGCCGATGGGCGGCTTTGCCAGGGGCCGTCGCTGGATGCCTGCCGGCGCTGCTTCCCGGATGCCAGCGCCACGGATTTCGTGTTGCGCGACCTTGCCGTGCGCGACGCCCTGGCGGATGTGGACCAGCTGGTGGTGCCCAGCGAATTCGCCCGCCAGCGCTACATCGCCAATGGCTATGACGCTGCCCGGATCGCCGTGGTGCCGAACGGCACGGCGGCGGTGGAGCCCGCACCGCTGCGCCCGGCGCCGGATGGCAGGCGCGACCGCTTCGGTTTCTTCGGCCATATCAACCCCATCAAGGGGGCACGGGTGCTGCTCGCCGCCTCAACCCTGCTCAGCAGGCAGGGCGTGGCGCATCAGCTCAGCCTGCATGGCGGCACCGCCTGGCAGAACGAGGAGTATGTCGCCGGCTTCAAGGCCGACCTCGAGGAGGCCCCGGCCGCCCGGCATTTCGGGGTCTATGACGCCGCCGCCCTGCCGCGGCTCATGGCGAAGCTCGACTGGGTGGTGATGCCCTCCATCTGGTGGGAGAACGCGCCGCTGGTGCTGCTGGAGGCCTTCCGCCACGGCCGCCCGGTGATCTGCGGCGATATCGGCGGCATGGCCGAGACGGTGCGGCATGAGGTTGACGGCCTGCATGTGCCGGTGAACGACCCGGCGGCGCTGGCTGCCGCCATGCGCCGTGCCGTGGAGGAGCCGGGCCTGTGGGAGCGGCTGCGCCAGGGCATCCGGCCGCCGCTCGATGTCGCCGGCATGACGAAGCAGCACATCGCCCTTTACCGCCGGGTGATGGCCGGGCGGCCCACTGGCGCCCCGCGACCCCGCCGCGACCGCGCTGCAATTCAGCCTCGGCCATGACAGGCCCGTTGGCTGCCGGATGCTGCCCGGCGTAGGGTTGCCGGGTTTCCATCGCAGCTAGGCTGCGATGGAGACCCGGTGCGGCGGCTGCGCGCCGCACAAAGAATCATGCCGGCCGCACGCCCGTCGGTTATGGGCCAGCACCTAGTATGGCCGGCATGAAGGGCAGGCTTCGCGCTTCAGCCTGATTCAGCCGGAAGCGACCGGCCCCTCCAGCGGATTCTGTGTCATCCTGAACGTGCAATCCTCTGTGGATCGGTGTTTGTTTCGCGGATTCATGCTCCTGGGCGTTCACGCCCATCCGCGATCCGCTCTAACCTCCCCGGCCACAACGCTTGGACCGGGGAGAATCGCCATGCCGGAACAGAATCTGCAGGTGCTGCTGCGCCGCCGGCCCCAGGGGGCACCGGTGCCGGAGGATTTCGAGATCGTCGAAACCCCCGTGCCGCAGCCGCAGGAAGGCGAGGTGCTCGTCCGCGCCCGCTACCTCTCGCTCGACCCCTATATGCGCGGCCGGATGTCGGACGCGAAGAGCTACGCCAAGCCGGTGGCCCTGGGCGCGGTGATGGAAGGCCAGACCGTGGGCGAGGTCGTCGCCTCCCGCCACCCGGACTTCAGCCCGGGCGATTCGGTGCTCGGCGGCCAGGGCTGGCAGCATTTCTCCTGCGTGCCGGCGGAGCGGCTGGTGAAGCTGGACCCGCAGGAGGCGCCGCTTTCCGCCAGCCTCGGCGTGCTCGGCATGCCCGGCCTCACCGCCTGGGTCGGGTTGGAGGATATCGGCCAGCCGAAGGCGGGCGAGACGGTGGTGGTCTCGGCGGCTTCCGGCGCTGTCGGCCAGGTGGTCGGGCAGATTGCGAAGCTGCGCGGCTGCAAGGTCATCGGCATCGCCGGCGGCCGGGCGAAGTGCGATTTCGTGGTGAAGGAGTTGGGCTTCGACGCCTGCCTGGACCATCGCGGCGACCTGAACGCCCAGCTCGACGCCGCCTGCCCGGAAGGCATTGACGTCTATTGGGAGAATGTCGGCGGCGCGGTGCAGGCGGCGGTGTTCCCGCGCTTCCGCGACTTCGGCCGCATGGTGATGTGCGGCATGATCGCCCAGTACAACGAGGCGCCGGGCGCCGATGCCGCCGGCGCCCCGCCCGGCCCCAATCTCGGGCCGGTGGTGCGCAAGCGGCTGCGCATCCAGGGCTTCATCGTCAGCGACACCGGCTGGGCCCGCTATCCGCGCTTCCGCGCGGAGATGCTGGGCTGGATCCGGGATGGGCGCATGAAGTGGCGGGAGGATGTGGCGCAGGGCCTGCGCAACGCGCCGGAAGCCTTCATCGGCCTGCTGCGCGGCCGCAATTTCGGCAAGCTGGTGGTGCGGCTGGATTGAACGATCCGGCGCCTGTCCCGCCGGACAGCGAGCTCGCCGCCGCCCTGGCCGGCAGCCGGGTGCTGCTGGCCCATGGGCTGCTGGGCGAGGTGATGGCCCGGCTGCGCCCGGTCGGGCTGGACTACATGGCAAGCCAGGCCGATTGGCTGCGCGGCCTCGGCCTGCCGACCGAGGTGATCCGCCTGCCCACCGCCGCCCCGGTTGCCGCCAATGCCGCACGCATCGCCGCATTGCTGGCCGGCGAACCGGCGCCGGCGGTGCTGGTGGCACACAGCAAGGGCGGGCTGGAATGCCTGGCGGCGCTGCTGCAGCCGGAAGCCGCGGCGCGCTGCCGCGCCTTCATTGCCCTGCAATCGCCCTTCCGCGGCAGCGAACTGGCCGATGCGATTTGCGGCCGCCGCCCGCTGCACCGCAGCCTGCGCCATGCGGCGCAGTTGCTGCGGCTGGGCGATGGCGATGGCCTGGCGGACCTGACCACCGCTTCCCGCGCGGGCTGGATGCAGGAGAAC